>SCTT01000283.1 GCA_004322435.1 bacterium | reverse complement strand
TCCTTGATCTCGCTGACGACGCCCGCGCCGACGGTGTGGCCGCCCTCGCGGATGGCGAAGCGCAGGCCCTTGTCCATCGCGATCGGGGTGATCAGCTCGACGTCGAACTGCGTGTTGTCGCCGGGCATGATCATCTCCACGCCCGCCGGCAGCTCGATCGAGCCCGTCACGTCGGTCGTGCGGAAGTAGAACTGAGGGCGGTAGCCCTTGAAGAACGGCGTGTGCCGCCCGCCTTCGTCCTTCGTCAGGACGTAGACTTCGGCCTTGAACTTCTTGTGGGGCTTGATCGAGCCCGGCGCCGCCAACACCTGCCCGCGCTGGATCTGAGCCTTCTCGATGCCGCGCAGGAGGATCCCGACGTTGTCGCCGGCCACCGACTCGTCCAAGAGCTTGCGGAACATCTCGAGGCCCGTCACCACGGTCTTCTGCGTGTCCGTGATGCCGACGATCTCGATGTTGTCGCCCACCTTGATCTTGCCCGTCTCCACGCGGCCCGTGGCGACCGTGCCGCGGCCCGTGATCGAGAACACGTCCTCGACGGCCATCAGGAAGGGCTTCTCCACCTCGCGCTTGGGCTCGGGGATGAACGTGTCCACCGCGTCCATCAACGCCTCGATCTGCTTCTCGGCCTCCGCGTCGCCGTTCAACGCCTTCAGCGCCGAGCCGCGGATGACGGGCACCTTGTCGCCGGGGAAGTTGTACTTCGTGAGGAGCTCCCGGACTTCCATCTCGACGAGCTCCAGGAGGTCCTTGTCGGCGGTGTCGCACTTGTTGAGGAACACCACGATGTGCGGGACGTTGACCTGGCGCGCCAGGAGCACGTGCTCGCGGGTCTGCGGCATCGGGCCGTCGGCGGCCGACACCACGAGGATGGCGCCGTCCATCTGCGCCGAGCCCGTGATCATGTTCTTGATGTAGTCCGCGTGGCCGGGGCAGTCGACGTGCGCGTAGTGGCGCTTCGCCGTCTCGTACTCCTGGTGGTGCACGTTGATCGTCACGCCGCGCGCCTTCTCCTCGGGGGCGTTGTCGATCTCGTCGTACTTCTTCGCCAGCGCCAGGCCCTTCTTGGCCAGCACGGTCGTGATCGCGGCCGTCAGGGTCGTCTTGCCGTGGTCGACGTGCCCGATCGTCCCGATGTTGACGTGGGGTTTGCTGCGCTCGAACTTAGCCTTGGCCATGGGGTCTCTCTCTCCTGGTTCTCAGATCAGTCTTCGGACTTCTTCATGCCGCGCTTCTCGACGATCGCGGCCTGGACGTTCGCGGGCACCTGCTCGTAGTGGCTGGGCTCCATCGTGAACGCCGCGCGGCCCTGCGAGATGCTGCGGACCGCGGTCGCGTAGCCGAACATCGTGGACAGGGGGACGGTGCCGCGCACGAACTTGATGTTCGAGCGGTCGCCCATGTCCTGGATCTTCGCGCGGCGCGAGTTGAGGTCGCCGATGACGTCGCCCATGTACTGCTCGGGCGTGGTGACCTCGATCTTCATGATGGGCTCGAGCAGAGCCGGGGTCGCCTTCTGGCAGCCCGCGCGCAGCGCCATCGCGCCCGCGATCTTGAAGGCCATCTCGTTCGAGTCGACGTCGTGGTAGGAGCCGTCGAACACGGACACCTTGATGTCGACGATGGGGAAGCCGGCGAGCGCGCCCTGGTCCAAGGCCTCGCGCACGCCCTTCTCGACGGCCGGGATGAACTCGCGCGGGATGCGGCCCTGCTTGACGTCGTCGACGAACTCGAAGCCCTTGCCCATCGGCTGGGGCTCGATCTTGAGCCAGACGTGGCCGTACTGCCCGCGGCCGCCGGTCTGGCGCACGAACTTGCCCTCGATCTCGACGGACTTGCGGATGGTCTCCTTCATGGCGACCTGGGGCTCGCCGACGTTGGCCTCGACCTTGAACTCGCGCTTCATGCGGTCCACGATGATGTCGAGGTGCAGCTCGCCCATGCCGCTGATGACGGTCTGGCCGGTCTCGTCGTCGGTCTTGATGCGGAAGGTCTGGTCCTCTTCGGCGAGGCGCCCCATCGCGATGCCCATCTTCTCCTCGTCCGCCTTGGACTTGGGCTCGATGGCCACCGAGATGACGGGCTCGGGGAACTTGATCTCCTCGAGCGCGATCGGGAAGTCCTCCGAGGAGATGGTGACGCCGACGGCGGCGTTCTTGATGCCCACCGTCGCCGCGATGTCGCCGGCGTAGATGGCCGAGATCTCCTCGCGCTTGTCGGCGTGCATCCGCAGCAGGCGCCCGAGGCGTTCGGCCTTGCGGGACTTGGAGAACATCACCGTGTCGCCGATGTTGAGCTTGCCCGAGTAGACGCGGATGAAGCAGAGCTTTCCGACGAAGGGGTCGGTCTGGATCTTGAAGATGAGCGCCGAGAACGGCTCCTTGTCCTCGGGCTTGCGGACGATGGGGGTGTCGGTGCCGAGCTCGGTGCCGTTGACCGGCGGGACGTCCGAGGGGCTCGGCAGGAAGTCGCAGACGGCGTCGAGCATCGGCTGCACGCCCTTGTTCTTATAAGAGGAAGCGCACAGGACGGGGAAGAGCTTGACCTGGAGGACGCCCTTGCGGATGGCGGCCTTGATCTCGGCCGTCGTGAAGTTGGCGTCGCCGTTGAGGTAGCGCTCCATCATCGAGTCGTCGAACTCGCAGACGGCCTCGATCATCTTCTCGCGGTATTCCTTGGCCTCATCGGCCATGTTCGCGGGGATGTCGACCTCGTCCCACTTGGCGCCGAGCTCCTCGGTGTGCCAGATGAGGGCCTTCATCTTGATGAGGTCGATGAGCCCCTTGAACTTGTCCTCGGCCCCGATGGGGAGCTGGATCGGCACCGCGTTGGCGCCGAGCTTCTCGCGGATGGACTTGTACGACATGTAGAAGTCGGCCCCGAGGCGGTCCATCTTGTTGACGTAGGTGATGCGGGGGACGTGGTACTTGTCGGCCTGGCGCCAGACGGTCTCGGACTGGGGCTCGACGCCCTGCACGCCGTCGAAGACGGTGACGGCGCCGTCGAGGACGCGCAGGCTCCGCTCGACCTCGGCGGTGAAGTCCACGTGGCCGGGGGTGTCGATGATGTTGATCTGGCAGTCCTGCCAGGTGCAGAAGGTGGCCGCCGCGGTGATGGTGATGCCGCGCTCGCGCTCCTGGGGCATCCAGTCGGTCGTCGTCCCGCCGTCGTGCACCTCGCCGATCTTGTGGATGCGGCCCGTGTAGTAGAGGATGCGCTCGGTCGTGGTCGTCTTGCCGGCGTCGATGTGCGCGATGATCCCGATGTTGCGGATCTTCTCGATGGGGACTTCGCGGCCGGAGCCGGATTTGTTCGGAGCGGTCTGGGTGGCCATGGTCTCTCGTCTACCAGCGGTAGTGGGCGAAGGCGCGGTTGGCCTCGGCCATCTTGTGCGTGTCTTCGCGCTTCTTGAAGGCGGTGCCTTCCTTCTTCGCGGCGGCCAGGAACTCCTCGGCGAGGCGCTCGGCCATCGGGCGGCCGGCGCGCGCGCGCGCGGCGTCGATGATCCAGCGCATCGCGACGGTGTAGGACCGGGTGGGCCGGACCTCGGAGGGGACCTGGTAGGTCGCGCCGCCGACGCGGCGGGGGCGCACCTCGAGGAGCGGGCGCACGTTTTCGACGGCCTTGTTGAAGGTGTCGAGCGCGTCCTGGCCCTTGCCCTGGAGCACGTCCATCGCCCCGTAGAACACGAACTCGGAGGCCATCTTGCGGCCCCGGTAGTTGAGCTTGTTGATGAACCGGGAGATGAGCACCGACTGGAACTTATGGTCCGCCGGCGGGAAGTCGCGGCGGTCGCGGGGACGGAGTCCTTTTCTCGGCATAAATTACCCCTTAGCCTCAGTCTTCTTCGGGCGCTTCGCGCCGTACTTCGAGCGGCCCTGCTTGCGGCCGTCGACGCCGGCCGTGTCCAGGACGCCGCGGATGATGTGGTAGCGCACGCCGGGCAGGTCCTTGACCTTGCCGCCGCGCACCATGACGATCGAGTGCTCCTGCAGGTTGTGGCCGACCCCGGGGATGTAGCCGGTGACCTCGGTGCCGGAGGTCAGCTTGATGCGGGCGACCTTGCGCAGCGCCGAGTTGGGCTTCTTGGGCGTCGTGGTGTACACCCGGGTGCAGACGCCGCGCCGCTGAGGGCAGCCCTTGAGCGCGGGCGACTTCAGGCGGTTGCGCAGCTTCTTGCGGCCGATGCGGATGAGCTGGTTGATGGTGGGCATGTCCTTAGTCTCCTGCCTTGTCGAGCTTCTCTTGAGCCTTGGCCTCGCGCAGGCGGGAGTGCAAGCCCGTCCCGGCGGGGATCATGTGGCCGATGATGACGTTCTCCTTAAGACCCTTGAGCGGGTCGATCTTCGAGGAAGTCGCGGCGTCGGTCAGCACGCGCGTCGTCTCCTGGAAGCTGGCCGCCGAGATGAACGAGCTCGACGCCAGGGAGGCCTTCGTGATTCCGAGCAGCACCGGCTCCGCCTGGGCCGGGGCCTTCTTCGAGTCCTTGAGCTCGGCGTTCATCTGCTGGAACGCCTGGCGGCTGACGACCTCGCCGCGCAGGAGGCCCGAGTCGCCGGGCTCCGAGACCTTGACGTTCCGGAGCATCTGGCGGACGATGCACTCGATGTGGCGGTCCGAGATGACGACGCCCTGGAGCTTATAGACGTCCTGGATCTGCCGGACGAGGAAGTTGCGGAGCATCTTCTCGCCCTGGATGCGCAGGATGTCGTGCGGGTTGACGGGGCCGTCGGTCAACGGGTCGCCGGCGGCCACGAGGTCGTTCTCGTAGACCTGAAGGTGCTTGCCGCGCGGGATCTCGTAGTCCTTGGAGATGGTGGACTCGGGGTCCGTGACGGTGATCTTGAGCGTGCCCTTCTGCGTGCGGCTGACGGAGACGACGCCGTTGATCTCGGAGAGCACCGAGCTCTCCTTGGGGACGCGGGCCTCGAAGAGCTCCGAGACGCGCGGCAGGCCGCCCGTGATGTCGCCGTGGACGCCGGCCGGCGCGCGCGGGATCGAGCCCAGAAGGTCGCCGGGGGCGATCTTCGAGCCGTCGTCGGCGACGATCAGCGTGTCGACGGGGAGCGGGTAGGTCTCGACGACCTTGTCGCCCTTCGTCAGCTCCAGCTTCGGGTGGTGCTTGCCGCCGCGGTCGAGGATGACGCGCGCCTCGACGAGGCCGGTCAGCTTGTTGCGCTCGCGCAGGAGCGTCACGTTCTCGACCAAGTCGCGCCACTTGAGCTCGCCGTGGTTCTTGGCGAGGATGGGCGCCGCATGCGGCTGCCAGGCCGCGAGCGTGTGGGAGCCCTTCTCGAACTCCTGCCCGTCCTTGAAGTTGATGCGCGCGCCGTAAGGGACCGGGAACCGGACCCAGTCGCGCTTGCCGGCCGGCTTCCAGAGGACTTCCGCCGAGCGCGAGATGACGGTGCGCTGGCCGGAGGAGTTCTCGACGACGTTGCCGCCGGGGCCGACCTTGACCGAGCCCTCGCCGGAGACTTCGGCCGAGGACGCGCCCTTCGACGAGGCCGCGGCGCCGCCCAAGTGGAACGTCCGCAGGGTCAGCTGGGTGCCGGGCTCGCCGATGGACTGGGCCGCGATGATGCCGACGGCCTCGCCCAGGTCCACGGTCTGGCGCGTGGCGTTGTTCAAGCCGTAGCAGGCCCCGCAGACGCCCTCTTCGGACTCGCAGACGAGGACCGAGCGGACGCGGATCTTGCGGCCGACCAGCATGTCGTCTTCGCCGGTGCGGGAGGCCTCGACGATCTTCTCGATGCGCTCGCGGTAGACCGCGGGCGTCACCAGGTCGCCGGCCTTCATCACGACCTTGTCGTCGTCGTCCTTCAAGTCCTCGACGATGACGCGGCCGTCGACGCGGTCGAGGTCCACTTCGATCGAGTCGATGGTGCCGCAGTCGGGCTGGGTGATGACGAGGTCGTGCGCCGCGTCCACGAGGCGGCGGGTCAGGTAGCCGGCGTCGGCGGTCTTGAGCGCCGTGTCGGTCAGACCCTTGCGGCCGCCGTGCGTCGAGATGAAGTACTCGAGGACCGTGAGGCCTTCGCGGAAGGAGTTCACGATCGGGTTCTCGATGATCTCGCCGACGCCGCCGGTGAGCTTCTTCTGGGGCTTCTGCATGAGGCCGCGGATGCCGGAGAGCTGGCGGGCCTGCTGGCGGGAGCCGCGGGCGCCGGAGTCCGTCATCAGGTACACGGCGTTGACGCGGGCCTTGCCGGCCTTATAGGGCTCGTTCTGCGTCTTCTTCATGTCGTCGAACATCACCTTCGAGATCTCGTCGGTGACGCGCGACCACACCTCGATGATGCTGTGGTAGCGCTCCGCGTCGGTGATGGCGCCCATCTTGAACTGGGAGTCGATCTGCTTGACCTGCTGGCGGGCCTTGGCGACCAGCTCCTTCTTGATCTTCGGGATGTCCATCTCGGCGATCGAGATCGACAGGCCCGAGCGCGTGGCGAAGCGGTAGCCGAGCGCCTTGAGGTCGTCGAGGAGGATGACGGTGCGGTGCAGGCCGTAGCGGTCGAAGCAGGAGTCGACCAGGCTGGCGAGGTTCGCCTTCCAGGCCTGGGGCCGGACCCACTTCGAGGCCGCGGCGTCGAAGTTCTCATGCTCCTTCGAGAAGCGCTCGGCCAGGTAGTTCTTGAGGCCGACCGGCAGGATCTCGTTGAAGAGCACGCGGCCGGGGGTCGTGAGGTTGCGCCACTTGTCCTTGTCGACCTTGCCCGGGGCCTGGCGCGCGACGGTGCCGTCCTCGTCGAGCTTCAGGTGGCCCTTGTCGTCGTAGACGGGCTCGTTGTAGAGGTCGAACAGGCGCTCGCCGCCCTGCGGGTCCTTCACCGTGAAGGGCAGGATCTTGATGCGGGCCTGCAGGTCCACCTTGCCGCACTGGTAGGCGGTGACCACCTCGTCGGTGGAGGCGTAGACCGTCAGGTCGCCCTTGACGGCCGGCTTGGCGAGCACCAAGAAGCGCAGGCCGAAGACCATGTCGTGCGAGGGCGTCGCGATGGGGCGGCCGGACGCGGGCGAGAGGACGTTGTTCGAGGCCAGCATCAAGAGGCGCGCCTCGAGCTGCGCCTCCTGCGAGAGCGGCACGTGGACGGCCATCTGGTCGCCGTCGAAGTCGGCGTTGAAGGCCGCGCAGGTCAGCGGGTGCAGCTGGATGGACTTGCCCTCGATGAGGACGGGCTCGAAGGCCTGGATGCCGAGGCGGTGCAGCGTGGGAGCGCGGTTGAGGAGGACGAGGTGCTTCTTCGTGACCTCTTCCAGGATGTCCCAGATCTCGGGCCGGACGCGGTCGAACATGCGCTTGGCGGCCTTGAGCGTCAGCGAGTCGCGCTTCATGAGCTCGCGGATGATGAAGGGCTTGAAGAGCTCGAGCGCCATCTCCTTGGGGAGGCCGCACTGGTGGAGCTTGAGGTACGGGCCCACGACGATGACCGAGCGGCCCGAGTAGTCGACGCGCTTGCCCAGCAGGTTCTGGCGGAACCGGCCCTGCTTGCCCTTGAGGATGTCCGAGAGGGACTTGAGCGGGCGGTTCCCGGCGCCGATGACGACCTTGCCGCGGGCGCCGTTCTCGATCAAGGCGTCGACGGCCTCCTGCAGCAGGCGCTTCTCGTTGTAGACCATCACCTCGGGCGCGCGCAGCGCCTCGATGTGCTTCAACCGGTTGTTGCGGTTGATGATGCGGCGGTAGAGGTCGTTTAAGTCCGAGGTGGC
>SCTT01000031.1 GCA_004322435.1 bacterium | reverse complement strand
CCCCATGAAGGACATGGGCAGCCGGTGAAGCGCCGGGCCGCCCTCTTGCTCTCGGCGGCGCTGCTGGCCGTTCCGGCCGGCGCGGCTCCGGAGCATCGGACGGTCGTCGTGACGGAAACGGTCCGGGTCCCGGTCGAGAAGGCCGGGACCCGGGTCCGGCTGTGGGTGCCCAAGCCGCCGAGCCGGGACGGGCAGTCCGTGGAGGTCCTGTCGGTGTCGGCCCCCTGGCCGCACCGCGTGACCCGAGAGGGAATCTTCGGCAATGAGACGCTCTATTTTGAGGGGTCCGCCGCCGCCGCGGGCGAGCAGACCCTCTCCGTCCGCTACCGGGTCCGGCGCGAGGCCCTCGAGGCGCCGCTGCCCGGCCAGCCCGCCGCCGAGGACCGCTCCCCCCGCGGCAAAGAGGTCGTAGATTCGGAGATTCGCCGCATCGCCGCCGCCGCCACGGCGGGACTCTCCGACCCGCAGGCCAAGGGCCGGGCCCTGTTCCGCGTCGTCCTCGCGCGGATGGAGTACGACAAGAAGGAGGCGGGCTGGGGCGAGGGGGATTCCGCCCGTGCTTGTCGCGTCGGCAAGGGCAACTGCACCGACTTCCACGCTCTTTTCATGGCGTTGGCCCATTCCGCCGGCCTCCCCGCGCGCTTTCGCATGGGCTACAGTCTGCCGGCGGCGCAGAGCGGGTCGCTAGGCTCCGGCTACCACTGCTGGGCGGAGTTCCACGCCGGCAAGGCGGGGTGGGTCCCGGTCGACATCTCCGAGGCGTCGAAGGCCCCGGCGGAGAAGGCCGAGACCTTCTTCGGCCGCCTCGATTCAAACCGGGTCCTCGTGAGCACGGGGCGCGAGGTCGTCTTGTCCCCGCGCCAGACCGGCAAGCCGCTCAACTTCCTGAGTCGCCCCTACGGCGAGTTCGACGGCCGGCCGAACTCGGGCCTCTACTTCGAACGTTCCTTCGCCTCCCCCGAACCAGGCGGTTGAGGCGCCCTCACACCGATTTCAGTTGCAACGGTCCCCAAGCAGCACGCCCCTTGGGGGTTCTTGCGCTCGCAGGCGCACCTTCCCTCCCTTATACCGCGGCGGATCCGCTCCGGAATATCGCTGTTTCCATGCTTCGCCAGGTCCTTGCGGAGATCGCCGCGCTTAAAGCCGAAGCAGTAGCAGACCGGCACATCGTCGCCCGGGTCCTTGACCGTCACGGGCAGAATCGTCTGGCCTTTACGGACGACGAATCCATTCGGGTTGCAGTACACCACTTCGCAGGCGGGATTGAGACAAAAGGCGGCGTCGTCTCCAAGGGCGGCCCTAATGGGTTGAGGGACGTGATGGTCCAGCGTCAACACGGTCACCTTGCGCCCGACGTTGCCGCAGAGCGGGCAGGGGCAGGCCGTCGTCTGGACCCGGCAGCAGGCCTCGTGGCTAGGAGCGCGGTTTCCCATGGCCCCCTCCCCCCAATACCTCCGCCTTGTAGCCGGCGGCGGCGACTGCCATTAGCACCGCTTGGGAATCCGCATTGCCGTCCGTGGCCACCGTAGCCCGCTGGCTGTCGAAATCCACACTGGCCGAATAGACCCCGGGGACTTTCTCCACGGACTTCTTGATCGCGACGGTGCAGGCCGCGCAATCCATCCCGGAGACCTTGAGACTGATCATCCGTGCGCCGGCCGGCACAGAGGCCGGGCCGGCCCTCAGCGCCCGGGCCGACCAGCTCGGGAAGGCCGCGACGGCCAAGGCTAGGGCCGTGATGGCCCAGAGCCCCGCCTTCATCGCCCGGCCGCCGGAGTGCAGTTCGCAGCTTCCGTCCGCGCAGGCGACGGAACGCTTCCGGTAGGCCCGGTAGAATCCGACGGCCAGGACCAGCCCGGTCACAACGAGGAACAAGGGGCGGTACTGGGTGAGCCCCGCGGCCAGGCCCAGGCTGCCGAGGCCTAGGCCTGTCAAAATGAGCGGGCCGATGCAGCAAATCGAGGCTAGGCCCGCCGAGGCCAGGGCGACGGCCGCTACGACGATCTTGTTGTTCATGGCGATTGCCTCCCGTCTTCAAGGCTTTCCAGGATCGGGCAGCGGTCGGTCGTCGCTTTGGCCGAGCAGGTCCGAATCAGCGCCTTAAGCGCTCTCTCCATGGCGCGGAGCGCCGTGATTTTCTCCTGGACGACCACAAGCCTGGATTGGGCCTGCTTTTTGACCTTGCCGCACTGAGCCTTTTGTCCGACCCGCATCCGCAGCAGCCTGGCGATTTCATCCAACGAAAAACCGAGCCCTTGGGCGTTCTTTATGAACCGCAGCTTCCTGACAGCCTCTTGGCCGTAGAGCCTGTAGCCCGAGTCCCTGCGGCCGTCCGGGACCAGAAGTCCGCGGCGCTCGTAGTAGCGCACTGTCTGGATGTTCACTCCGGCCCGCCCGGCCACCTTGCCCGCCGTCAGATAGTCCGCCATAGGCTCCTCCACCGCCCATAGTGTAGACCCTATACCTAAGTATAGAGTCAAGGCCTTGGCTTGCGACTACGTCAAAGTCCAGCGCACTCGGCAGTCCGCCCTCCGGTCTTGTCTCCAGCACTCGAGGAGCAGCTTCGTCACTGCCTCATGGCGCGCTTCCAAAGCCGCGATGCGCCGCCGGAGTTCCCGGCGCTTGGCCTGCAGCCGGCCCTGAAACGCCTCGCAGGACCCCGGCAGACGACGCGCGCTGTACAGGTCTTCCGCCGCACGCCGCGAAAGCCCCAGGCGCCGGGCATTGCGCAGAAAGGATGCGCGGGTCATGGGGCGTCCAGGACGAAACGGATGATCTGCGCGGTCAGCGTCCTCCCGCCCGAACCCGCCAGCAGCTGCGTCCCGTGGCCGGACCCCGGCTGGACGATCAAGGCTGTCGAACCAGGCGCCTCCCGCGCGAGCTTGCGGGCGATGTCCACGAACGCCCCATCGCCGGCTCCCACTCCGATGAAGAGGGGCCTTTTCCCATAGCCGGGCAATGCCGCCGAGGAGGGCAGACGCGCCGGGTTGTCCCCAGGGGAAAGGAGGGCGGCGCCGGCAAGCGAGGGCTCCGACGCTGCCAAATGCAAGGCCGCGCTCGCCCCGATGCTGGCGCCCGCGGCGACCACGCGCTCGGGCGCCAAACCCCGGGCGCTCAATTCCCGCAGGCCGGCGCGCGCGTCCTCGACGACGGCCAGCCATTCGGCGCGTCCCCAAGCGGCCGGCGGGGTTCCGGCGGGATTGCCGCTGCCGCCGTGGCCGCGCGGGTCCAAGGCAAGGACGGCGATGCCGGCGGCCGACGCCTGAGCCGCGAAACCGGCCCAGGTCGAACGGTCCGCCCCCAGCATCGGGAGTAGCAGCAACCCGGCGCGCGCCTCCCCGCCCTGTGCCGCGTAGTAGGTGGCGGCCAAAGAGACGCTGTCCGTCGAATGCAGGATGAGTTCCAACGGCGCGACGGCCGCGGCGGTGGAAAGCAACAGGTTCGAAATCACTTCGGGTCTCCTTGTAGTTCGGTGTCAGGATGAAAGGCCGACCAGGCAAACCAATACGCCTGAGTCGAGGGGAGTTCCACGCCGTCTTTGTCCAGCACGTAGCCCGAGCGGTCCGCCCGCTTGCACCGGACCGATATCTCCCGCCCCGCGACCCGGTCCTCAATTCCCTTCTCGGGACAATCCTTGAGCGGATACGCCTTGGTCTTCCCGTCGAGCGCCAATCCTAGGATCCACTCTTTCGCCGCCAGACGGCGGTCGCTGTGACCTATAGGGAAGAAAACGGCCTCATTTGAGCCGTAGCCCGCATAGGGGTCCCGACCATAGTCCCTGGGCATACCCGTCTCGAAAGACAGGACGGTCGTCTCCGGGTTCTCTTGGAGCCACTCGCGCCATGTGGTATGCCGCCCGGGGATTTGGACCAACTCCGCTCCCTTCGCCGGGCCGGACACTGCCTTGCGCATGAGATGCGACCACAGGCTCTCGCTCTCCCGGTCATAGAGGAGGACGTCCGAGTTGTAGAGCAGGCCAGACACGCCGAAGGTGCGCCGGCGCCCCCCCGCCTGGGCGTCGAAGACCATGGCCGTCCCGCACAACGGGCAGTACGTGACTACGACGCGCCGCCCCGTGACCGCGTCGTTGACCACCTCGTGCCAGTTGAGGATGCGGAGGGGATAGGCCTTTGCGGCGCCGCCCAGCTTGACGCCGACGACGCGGTCCTGCGGCCCAAGGCCCGAGCGCTCCGCCGGGACAAACTTCGGATCGGTCAGGGCCGGGATGCCGTCGCGGGGCGGGCCGCCCCGTAGGACAGACTCGCGCGGCACGAGCATCCCGCTCAAGTCAAAGCCGTTGAGCCGTTCGGCCGCAGCCGGCGGGGAAGACGTCAGGAGCAAAAGGGCGATGACCGGGCCCATGGTGTCCTTCTTGAGTCCCGCGGGGCTGCTTTCCGTTACAGCCCGGCCTAAGGCATCACCTCGCTAGCGGCTGCTCCTTGCGGGCCACGAGCTTGAGGATGATGTCGGCATGCACATACCGTTCCTCGGTCAGACTGAAGCCCGCGTCGAGCAGGTGCGTGCGGGTGTCCCGGTCGAACCGGGCCCCATAGAGCGCCTCGACCCCGGGAGCCAAGACCCGCATCCACAAGCGCCTCCACCAAACCCGGGAGTAGACGTACTCGAGCAGATAGAGCGTTCCTCCGGGCCTGAGCACCCGCATGACCTCCCGGAGCGCCCGCTCCTGGACCTCGTCGGGGAGCACGCAGAACAGGAACGTGCTGACACACGCGTCGAACTCCCCGTCTTGGAAGTCGAGCGCGAGCGCGTCTGTGAGCACGATTCGTCCTCCCCGGTTTTCGGCGGCCACCCGAGCGCGGGCGCGCTCGAGCATCTCGGGGCTGGCGTCCGCCGCGACGACGTCGGCCGCCGCCGGGTAATGGGGGACGTTGCGCCCCGTTCCGGCGCCGAGGTCCAAGATGCGCCCGCGCAGTCCGCTCCACAGCTCGCGGCGGATGCGTCCGTATCGGAAGCGCTCCAGAGGCCAATCCAGGACGTCGTAATAGACGCTGGCCCTCCGGTAGAGACGCCGCAATGGGGACTCCATGGACTCGCTAGCCCGGGTAGCGGCCGCCGATGTAATCCTCGAACTGACGGATCGTCCGCTCCTGGGACGTGATGACCCACTTGACCAAATCGCCGATGGAGACGAGGCCGCGGAGCGCGCCGCCTTCGACGATCGGCAGATGCCTCAAGCGCTTGACCGTCATGAGCTGCATGCACTCGTCCACGCTGGTCCGCGCAGACACGGTCACCAGGGGCTCCGCCATGACTTCCGAGAGGCAGGTCTCCGAAGCCCGACGCCCCCCGACGACGAGCTTGCGGACGTAGTCGCGCTCGGTGAACACGCCGACAGGCCGGCCGTCAACGGCGACGACGACCGCGCCGATGCCTTCCTTGACCATGAGCTGCACCGCGTCCAAGACGGCGGCCTCCGGAGGCAGGACGAAGACCTTCCTCCCCTTCGCCTCAAGGACTTCGTCGACCGCGTCGCCGAGTTTCGCCATTGGCTCCCCCCGAACTAGAGCTTGACCAGCCCCAGGACGAACGCCCTGCGGACCAAGGCACCCGCGCTGTGGGCGTTCAGCTT
>SCTT01000282.1 GCA_004322435.1 bacterium | reverse complement strand
GCCATGCTCACACGCTCCCTCTCGACCGCCGCGCTGGCCCTGGCCGTGGGCACCGCCGCCTATTTCCTCGCCAAGCCGGCCCCTCCCGGCCTGACGGTCGGGGCCGTCGCCCCCGACTTCCGCCTGGCGGACCTGTCCGGGCGTACGGCGGCGCTGGCCGACTACAAGGGCAAGGTCGTCCTGGTGGACTTCTGGGCGACCTGGTGCTCGAGCTGCGAGGCGGAATTGCCTGTGCTCAGAAAGCTCCACGCGACATACCCGGCCGGCGACTTCGCGCTGTTGGCGGTCGCCGTCGACGACTCCGGGCCGGACGTCGTCGCCCGCTACGCGGCCGAGAAGGCCCTGCCCTACCGGGTGCTCTTCGCCGACGAGGCGACCCCGAAGGCGTACCGCATCTACGGCCTGCCGACCAAGTTCCTCATCGGCCGGGACGGCACCATCGTCCGCAAATACCTCGACCCGCCCCCGCCGGCGGCCCTCGAGGCCGACATCCAAGCCGCTCTCGAACCCAGGAGACCCGCATGAACGCCGCCCTTCTCGTCCTAGGCCTCGCCGCCGCGTCCGCCGCCGCGCCGGTCGACCCCGCGAAGCTCGCCGAGCACATCCACAAGTCCTACAGCACCCCGGCCGAGATGAAGCTCTCCGTGGGCGACTTCACCCCCTCCCCGGTCCCCGGCTGGCTCCAAGGCACCCTCGAGGTGACCGGCGGCCCGCAGAAGCAGGCTCAGCCCCTCCTCCTTTCGGAGGACGGGCGCTGGTACCTGCTGGGCGCGCTCGTCGAGCTCAAGCCCTCGGTCGTCCCCGGCCTGACGAGCGTCCCGGAGGGGCAGGGCCTGCCGCCGCTCAACATCTTCCCCGGGGGCAAGCACGCCGTGATGGCCGTCCCCAAGGACCTCCTCGTCGACCCCGACGCCGATGTGCTCGCCAAGCTCAAGCTCAAGGACGCCGTGTTCACCGGCCCCGCGGACGCGGCGTTGACCTTGGTCGAGTTCTCGGACCTCCAGTGCCCGCACTGCAAGCGCTCGCAGGGGATCCTCGACGAGGAGCTTCCGAAGTACGGCGCCAAGGTCAAGCGCGTCTTCAAGCACTACCCGCTCGACATCCACCCCTGGGCGCTTCCCGCCGCCATCGCCGCGACCTGCGTCGACAAGCTCAAGCCCGCGGCCTCCGCCAAGTTCCGCGACCGCTTCTTCGACGCCCAGGAGACGGTCACCCTCGAAACCGTGCGCGCGAAGGCCTTCGACTTCGCGAAGGCCGACGGCGTCCCCGCCGACGCCTTCAAAAAGTGCCTCGACGCCCCCGAGACGAAGGCCGCCGTCGACGCCTCGCGCGCCGAGGGCGACGCCGCCGGCGTCACCGGCACGCCCGCCCTCTTCGTCAACGGCCGCCGTGTGCGCGGCTACGGCTGGCCCGAGGTCAAGGCCGTCTTAGACGAGTTCTCGACCGCCAAGAAGTAGTTGACGGCCGCGCACCCGGTCTGCTACTATTGAGACACGGTCTCAATAGAACATGCCTGAGGAACTCCGCTTCCGCCCCGGCCGCGCCGGCTACGTCGAGCGCGTGCGCGGCGTCTTCACCGACGAGCTGGCCCGGCGCGGCCTGCGCCTGACGAGCCAGCGCGCGCGCATCCTCGACTTCCTCCTCGCCGCCGACAGCCATGTGGGGCTCGACGCGGTCCACGGAGCCCTCAAGGCGCACGGCGTCGGGCGCGCGACGGTGTTCCGGACGATGAAGGTCCTGCAGGAGGCCGGGCTCGTGAGCCGGGTCAGCGGCCCGGACGGCGCCGCCCGCTTCGAGGTGGAGCTCGAGCGCCCGCACCACGACCACCTGATCTGCACCGTCTGCGGCTCCATCGAGGAGGTCCGCTGGCCGGACCTCGAGAAGATCCAGCACCGCGTCTGCTCGGAGGCCGGCTTCGAGCCCGCCTGGCACCGCCACGAGATCTTCGGGCGCTGCCGGAAGTGCCGGGGCAAGAAGTGACCCGCCCTTTTTTTGGGCTCTTGTTGATACTCAGTATCAACAATAGTGCGAACGCCGCGCCGCTCGCCCGCTCGCGCTACCTGATGGGGACCCTGCTCGAGGCGACGCTCGACCGCGCGGCCGACGCTCCGGCCCTCGAGGCCGCCTTCGCCGAGGTCGCCCGCCTAGAGGGCCTGCTGTCCACCTACCGCCCCGACAGCGAGGTCTCGCGCCTCAATGCCGCCGCGGGCTCCCCCGCCCGCGAGGTCTCGGGGGACCTGTGGGCGCTGCTCGAGGCTTCCTCGCGCGCGTGGTCTGCCAGCGGCGGGCTCTTCGACCCCACCTTCTCCTCCTCCCCCCCCGCCCGCGGCTTCGGACGCTTAGGGCTAGATTCCGGGCGCCGGAAGGCCTTCCTCCCTCCCGGCGCCCGCCTCGATTTCGGCGGCATCGGCAAGGGCTACGCCCTGGACGCCGCGGCGGCCGTCCTGCGCGCCCACGGCGTGCGCCGGGCCCTGCTCAACTTCGGCGGCCAGGTGTACGCGCTGGGCCGCTGGGACGTCGAGACGCCGGCCGGGGCGCTGACGCTCGAAGACGCCTCGGCGGCGACCTCCGGCGACGCGGAGCGCCCCGGCCATATCGTGGACCCGGCGACCGGGCTCTCCCGCCGCGGGCCCGCCACGGCCACCATCGTCAGCCCCTCGGCGACCGACGCCGACGCCTGGTCCACGGCCCTCTACCTCGGCGGCCCCGCCGCGCTCCCCCGCCCCTTTTCCGGCTGCGCCCTCTACGTCCCCCGTAGGGGCGCGCCGCCGGACGTTTTTGGAGACTGCCCAAGGAGAACACCATGACCATCAGACTGACGTTGGCCGCCCTCGTCCTGGCGGCCGTCGCGGCCCCCGCCGCGCGGGCGCAGGACGCGAAGATGGCCGACCTCGAGCGCAAGGTCGAGGCCCTGGCCGGCGAGATCGAGCGCCTCAAGCTGGGCGAGGCCGCGGAGCCGGACCTCAAGGCCGCTCTGGGCCTGGGCCCGGCCGCCGCGAAGGTCTACCAGAAGTCCCCCAAGCGGGTCTCGGTGGGCGGTTACGGGGAGATGGTCTACGAGAACTACCAGCCCAAGAAGCAGAACGGGACCGGGGCCGGCAAGCGCGACGTCGTCGACCTCTCCCGCGCCATCCTGTACGTGGGCTACAAGTTCAGCGACCGCGTCACGTTCAACTCCGAGATCGAGTTCGAGCACGCCACCGAAGGAAAGCGCGGCGAGGTCTCCGTCGAGATGGCGGCCCTCGACTTCAAGCCCTTCGACGACCGCCTGGGCCTGCGCGCGGGGCTGATGCTGATGCCCGTCGGCCTCGTCAACGAGATGCACGAGCCGACCACGTTCAACGGCGCCAAGCGCCCGTCGGTGGAATCGAACGTCATCCCCTCCACCTGGCGGGAGAACGGGGTGGGCCTGTTCGGCGAATGGGGCCCGGCCAGCTACCGCAGCTACGTCGTCAGCGGGCTGCAGGCCGCCACCGACACGGGCGTCACGGGCTTCAGCGCCTCCTCCGGCCTGCGCAACGGGCGCTCCTCGGGCTCGAAGAGCTACATGCAGGACGCGGCCTGGGTGACCCGGCTGGACCTGTCCCCGGCCGAGGGGTTCCTGTTCGGCGGCTCGCTCTACGTCGGCGAGGCCGACCAGAGCCAGCTGCGCCTGCCGGCCGTCCCGGTGACGCTCTGGGAGACCCACGCCAAGCTCGCCTGGCGCGGAGCCGAACTGCGCGCGCTCTACGCGCAGGTCAAGGTCGGCAACGTCGACAGCCTCAACGCCGTGCAGGGCAACGCCGTCGGCGGAACCGGCTCGGTGGGCTCGGACATGTTCGGCGGCTACCTCGAGGCGGCCTACGACGTGCTGACGCCCTGGGGGAACCCCAAGGGCCAGTCGCTGACGCCCTTCGTCCGCTACGAGCGCTACGACACCCAGGCCGGCGTGCCGCACGCCTGGGTCAAGAACCCGTCGAACAGCCGCGTCGAGTACACCGTCGGCGCGGGCTACAAGCCCCTGACCCAGGTCGTCCTCAAGGCCGACCACCAGTTCCTCAAGGACCAGGGGCAGACGGGCGTCGGGCAGACCAACCTCGCAATCGGCTATATTTTCTAACCGATGCGAGCTCTAGGCCTCTTGGGGGCCCTCGTCGTCCTGACGGCCGTCGAAGGCCAGGCCCGCCTGCTTCTGAGCCAGAAGCAGGCGCTGGACCTGGCCTTCCCGGCCGGGACGGCGGTGGAGCGCAAGACGGCCTTCCTCACCGAGGGGGAGGTCAAGGACGCGGCGGCTCTCGCGAAGGCCAAGGTCGAGTCGAAGGTCTGGACCTACTACGCCGCGACGTCGAGCGGCGCCCCCGTCGGCTACGCCTACTTCGACCGCGTCGTGGTGCGCACGATGCCCGCGACCGTGATGGCCGCGGTGGCCCCCGACGGGACGCTCAAGTTCCTCGAGGTGCTGACCTTCGACGAGCCCGACGACTACAAGGCGACCCCGCGCTGGCTCGACCAGATGAAAGGACGCCCGCTCGACGCCGACCTGCGGGTCGGGGGCCTCCTGCGCAACCAGACCGGCGCGACTCTGACCTCGGCGGCGTTCACCGAGGCCGCCCGCCGGATGCTGGCCGTCCACGCGGTCCTGCACCCCCGAGAGCCCCGATGAAGTACCTCCAGCACGGCGGCTTCCAGCACCGCGAGCCGATGCGCCTGACTCTGGGCCTGTCGCTCGCGTTCCTCGCGGGCCTGTGGCTGACCGGCTTCGGCATGTACTTCCAGCGGATGGGGCTCTCGCCCGAGTCGGTGCGCGCCTACTACCTGGGCTCGGAAGACGGCTTCTCGAACCCGCGCTCCTACGCCTCGATGCTCGAGACCGCCCACGTCCAC
Organism: bacterium; assembly: GCA_004322435.1. Taxonomy (GTDB): domain Bacteria; phylum Elusimicrobiota; class Elusimicrobia; order UBA1565; family UBA1565; genus SCTT01. The sequence continues at coordinate 7,159 of SCTT01000282.1, read as the reverse complement.
TTCGGGATGATGGCTCTGGTGCTCCTGCTCCTCACCCACCTCGTCCTCTTCGCGCCTTTCAGCGACCGCAACAAGAAGCTCCTCGTCTGGGCCGCCTTCGGCACGGCCTTCCTCGAAGAGGGCTCCGGCTGGCTGGTCCGGTTCGTTTCCCCCGGCTTCGCGCCCTTGAAGACCCTCTCCTTCCTGGCCTTCCAAGCGGTCCTCGGCGGCCTCATCGTCGCGCTGGGCCTCTTCCTCCGCTCGGGAGCCGCCGAAGAGTCCCACCCGCAGCACCACCACAAGAGGCACTGACTGGACCTCTCCGGCGCGGCGCTCGGCGCGTTGGTCCTCCTGTCCTCGACCTCCGCGGCCGGCTGGGAGCCCCTGCTCCTCAAGAAGGTCCCGAAGGCCACCGCCTACGCCTGGGACCCGGCCGAGAAGGCCGTGCGGGCCGAGAGCGCCGGCTCCGCCTCGGGCCTCGTCTACAAGCTCGACGCCGACGCCGCCGAACGCCCGCTTCTGCGCTGGCGCTGGAAGGTCGCCGCGCCGCTGGCGTCTCATGCCGAGCGGGCGCGCGCGGGCGACGACTTCGCGGCCCGGGTCTACGTGACCTTCCGCTACGACCCGAAGCGCGCCGGAGCCCTGACGCGCGCCAAGTACGCGCTGGCGAAGGCCCTCTACGGCGAGTATCCCCCGCACGGCGGGTTGGCCTACGTCTGGTCCTCGAGCGAGGCCCCGGACGCCGCTTGGCCGAACCCTTACACCGGCCGGGTGCGGATGGTGGCCGTCCGCTCGGGCGCCGCCCAGGCGGGGACCTGGGCCGCCGAGGAGCGGGACATCCTCGCCGACTACCGCGCCGCCTTCGGGGAGGACCCGCCGCCTCTGGCGGGCGTGGCTCTGATGACGGACACCGACCAGACCGGCGCCGAAGCCAAAGCCTGGTACGCGGACGTGACGCTCGCTCCGAGGCCGCGGTGAAGGAGCTCCTCTTCGTCGCCGCCTACGTCGGCTCCACCGTCGCCTTCCTGCCCGCCGTGCCGCTGACGCTGGGGGCCGGCGCGGCGTGGGGCTTGGGCAAGGGCTTTCTGCTCGTCTCGGCGGGCTCGACCTTGGGCGCCGTCGCGGCCTTCCTCGTCTCCCGCACCGCCGCGCGGGGCTGGGTGGAGCGCAAGCTCGGCGCCGACCCGCGCTTCCGCGCCCTCGACAAGGCGGTGGAGCGCGAGGGCTGGCGGGCCGTGGCTCTTTTGCGCCTCTCGCCCATAGTCCCGTTCAACCTCCTCAACTACGCCCTCGGCCTCACGCGCGTCCCGTTGGGCCCCTACGCGCTGGCCTCGTGGCTCGCGATGATGCCGGGGACTTTGCTCTACGTCTGGCTCGGCTCCGCCGCCGGCGACGCCGCGCGCGGCCAGGCCTCCCCGGCCAAGTGGGCGCTGACCGCCGTCGGGCTGGCGGCGACCGCCGCCGTCGTGGTCCTCGTCTCCCGCGCCGCCAAGAAGGCGCTCGCCGAAGAAGCCCTTTAGTCGAATCGGCCGTTTCTGAGAAAAGCCAGGCACTGCGCGAACGCGTCCGGAGCGTTCATCAGGAAGGTGTGCGTGCGGTGGAGCACGCGGAAGTCCTTCATCCCCTCCAGGCGCGTCTCCGACACCGCCACGATGCCGTCGTTGGGCTCCGAGAACGTCAAGGCCTGCCCCTTGTCGCCCGCCAGCACGCCGAACTCAACGCTCGGCGCGGGCAGGCCGCGGTAGAACTCGGGGTCGGCCAGGCGCTGGCCGCTGTCCCCTCCGACCCAGCGGTAAGGCCAGGAGTCCTTGAGCTCGACGGCGAGGTGCGCGGGAGCGTTGGGCGGCGCCAGCATGACGACCCGTCCGAGACCGGGCGGGTAGCCCGCCTTGAAACCGTTGCGGATGACCACGTTCCCCAGCGAATGTCCGACGAGGTGGTAGGGCCGCCCGCCGCTCTCGCGCGCGACGAGGCCCTGGAGCCCCGCGGTGACCTCGTCTAAGCTCCGCGCGGCGTGGTTGTAGGGGACGTTGACCGTGCGGTAGCCGGCCTTGCGGAGGCGATGGGCCAGAAACAGCATCGAGGCCCGCGTGCGGCCCATGCCGTGCACGAGAAAAACGGTCTCCCGTCCCCCGGCTTCGCGAGGACGCGGCGTGACGCAGGCCGAAGACAGGACGGCCGCCCCGATGAGCGCGGCCCCTAAGAACCCCATACGCACGCTCCGAATCAACTTTTCTGCCGGATTCAGACCGGCTCTTCCACGGGGCCGTCTATCTTCTGCTGGGCCCCGAAGGGCATGTCGCCGCTCCAGGGGGCGAAGAACGGCAGGAGCAGCATCCCCGGCAGGCCCGCGGCGATGGTGATGAGGAAGAAGGCCGGCCAGCCCGCGGCCTCGGCCAGCTTGCCGGCCGGCGCCACCAGGACGTCGCGGCTTAAGGCGTTGAGGCTCGTCAGCAGCGCGTACTGCGTCGCGGCGTAACTGGGGTTGCACAGGCTCATGAAGAGCGCCACGAAGCCCGCCACCGCGAGCCCCGAGCAGAAGTTCTCCACGAGCAGGCAGCCCACCATCACGGGGTAGGTGGGCACGAGCGAGAGGACGTAGTAGCCGAGGTTGCTCGCGATCTGCAGGACGCCGAACACCCACAGGCAGCGGTTGACGCCCAGGCGCGCGAGGACCGCGCCGCCCGAGAGCGCCCCGATGATGGTGGCCGCGAGGCCTAGGCCGCCCTGGATGGCGCCCACGTCGGTCTGCGTGAAGCCGGACTTGAGCAGGAAGGGCGTCGCCATGTTGGCGGCCAAGGAGTCCGCCAGGCGGTAGAGCGCGATGAAGCTCAGGATGACGACGGCCTTCCACACCGAGCGGCCGAAGAACTCGCGGAAGGGGTCGATGACCGCCTCGGTCAGGGTCTGCGGAGGACGCTCGGCGCGCGCGGGCTCGGGGGCCCAGAGCGTCGCCGCGACGCCCAAGAGCATCGCCCCGGACATCGCCAGGTAGACCGCGCTCCAGCCGATGCGGTCGGCCATGATGAAAGCCGCCGAGCCGGTGACGAGCATCGCCACGCGGTAGCCGAGCACGTAGACCGCCGCGCCGGCGCCGAGCTCGGCGGGCTTGAGGACATCGACGCGGTACGCGTCGATGACGATGTCCAGGGTGGCGCTGAAGAAGGCGACCGCGAAGGCCGTCAGCGCGAAGAGCTGCAGCGCCGACTGCGGCCGGCCCCGCCCGAGGGCCGCGATGGCCAGCGCCAGCAGCACCTGCATCGCCGCCATCCAGCCGCGCCGGCGGCCGAGGAACGGCAGCGAGAAGCGGTCGATGAAGGGCGACCAGAGGAACTTGAGCGAGTAGGGCGTCGCGACCAGGCTGAAGAGGCCGATGGTGGTCAGGTCCACCTTCTCGACGGTCATCCACGCCTGCAGGGTCTTGCTCGTGAGGAGCAGCGGGATGCCGCCCGAGAAGCCCAGCAAGGTGATGACGCCGATCTTGCGCGAGGTGAAGACCTGGACCCAGAGCGGCGCTGCGGAGGAGGCGGGGGAATCGGTGGAGGCCATGGGCCATTCTAGCGCAGTTGGCCCGACCTGGGTCCTCGGGGCTCCCGTCGGGGGGGTCCCCCGGCCCTCGCCGGAGGCCGCCTCACGGGGCATCCTGAGGAGGATGAGGTCCGCCCTCGCCCTCCTGCTCGCGCTGGCCGTCCCCGCGACGGCCGCCAACGTGCGCGCCCCCGTCCCGGTCGCCCCTCTGGCGCGCCTCGCCCCGGTCCTCACCGCCGCCCTGGCGGCGCCGACGCTCGCGCGCCCCACGCTGCCCGGCGCCCAAGCGCCCGCCCCCGTCCTCCCCGCGTCGCTCTCCCCGGCCCTCGCCCAGGTCCTCGTGGCGCGCGCGGCGGCCCTGCCCGCCGTCGCGGTCGCGGCGGCACCGGCGCAAGCCGCGGAAGCTCCGGCCAAGGCCCTCGAGGCCGTCAACGCCGTCCTCAAGGGCGTGACCCCCGAGAGCCTCGGGGCGATGTCCGACGACCAGCTCAACGCCGTCGGCGGCCTCATCCTCGACGCCATGCAGGGCGTCAAGCCCCGCGCGGACGCCGCCGCCGTCGCGGCGCTCTCCGAGGCGGCGGCCGGGCGCCTGAAGCCCCTCGTGGGGCGCCCCCAGCTCGAGCGCTCCGTCTACAAGCCGGCCAACGACCGCCACGAGGAGGAGATCGAGGTCCGCGGCCTCCCCCCCGGCGCGCGCCTCGGCCGCACCGACGGCAGCGAGGTCTTCCGCCACTACACGACCGCGGAGGGCCGCGACTCGGTGCTCGCCGGCGGCGGCCTCTGGAACGGCTTCGTCTCCTACATCCAGCGCTCCTCGGGGCTCTGGCGCAAGACCTTCCGGGGCTTGGACGGCGTCTTCCTCACCAAGCCCGGCGTCTCCGGCGACGTCGTCGGCGTGCCCGCCCGCGAGTTCCCGCGCTACGTGGACGTGCGCCTGCCCGCGGGCCTGCCGCTCGTCGAGCTCGAGGCCGGGCGCATCTTCCTCGTGCCGCTGCCCGCGCGCACGCGCGGCTGGATCGCGGACCTCTACCGCCGCTGGGCCTCGGGCGGCGAGGTCTCCCCGACCTACGCGAAGGCCGTCGCCGAGCTCGACGCGGAGGGGGGCCCGGGCCCCGAGCTCGCGCTGCCGGTCACGGTCGTCGCCTCCGGCGACGCGAAGTAGTTGCGCTCCGGCCGCGATTGTGGGACCATGCCGTCATAGGCAGCGGAGGTTCCCATGCACCCCAAATCCCTTCCGGCCGTCCTCGCGGCGGCTTCGCTCATCCTGCTCTTCTCCGGCCCCGCGTCCACCAAAGACGACGCGAGCCGCGTCCCCGACGAGTTCTTGAGCGCCCCGATGGGGCGCCGCCCGGCGACCCGCAACCCCGAGGGCAGCTGGCGCGGGCGCGTCGTGCGCCTGACGGCCTATCCCGCGGCGGAGGCGCCGCGCTTCGAGGTGGTCTTAAGCCCCGCCGTCGACGACGGCCCGGCCCCCGGCCGCAAGCTCGCGCAGCTCACCGTCTACACCGACCTCCTCCCCAACCTGCGCCCCGACGACTGGGTCGCGGTCTACGGCAAGAAGTTCTGCATCCGGCCCGACGCCGGCGGGAAGTTCGAGTCGGGCCACCTCTCGGGGGTCTGGGAGGTGACGCTCGACGGCCGCGACGCGGCGGACGCGGCCGAGGCGCTGCGCACGGCCCAGCCGTTCGCGCGCGCGGCGGGCGCGCCGGAGTGCTCGCGGGCGCCGTGACGCGGTAGCTCCCGTCGGGCCCACGCGGGCCTTGACAACTGTACACTTGTACAGTAAACTCAAAGGCGGTGGCCCCTCTGGGCCGTCACCGCCGGGGGAGCCATGGGCCGTACCTTGCCGACCATCGTCCGCGCGCTCGACATGGAGCGCGAGGACTGGAGACACTTCCGCCGCGCGCTGCGGAAGGAGGACCAAGAAGCCTTCGACGCGCTCTGGCGTTTGGCGCGCCGCCACGCCGCCCCCTCCGCGATGGCCTCGCGCGCCGTCGTCCTCGAGACGGTCTTCATGTCGATGCTCGTAGGGCTCATGCGCGCGATGATCGAGAACCACAAGCTCCCCCCCGCGCCCGAACCGGCCGATGACGAACCTCCGCGGCTGGCTCTTTGACGCCCACGCCGCGCGCTCGGGCGTGCGGCTGTGGGTCTTGGATGAGGACGGGCGCTGCCATGAGCTCCTCGACCCCTGGCGCCCCGTCGTGCGCGTCGCCGCGCGCGGAGACTCGGGGGCACGCGCCGAGAGCCTCCTGCGCGCGCGCCTGGGAAGGCCGCCGGAGAAGTCCGCGCGCGCCGAACTCTTCTCGGGCGAGCTGACCGCGGTCTGGGAGGCGCGCCTGCCGCCGCGCGAGCAGGTCAAGCTCACCGGCGAGCTCAAGGACCTCGGCTGCGAGCTCTACGACGCCGACATCCATCCCCTGCAGGCCTGGCACTACGAGCGCGGGCACTTCCCGCTGGCCTTCGGGGAGTTCGCCTTCGAGGACAAGGTCCTCCGCGGCACGGAGCTCCAGGACGACCGCTGGGCGGTGGATTACCCCCTCCCGCACCTAAAGACGATGCGCCTGCGTCTGTCGGGCTCGGAGGTCGCCGGCAAGCTCGACCCCAACCACGCCCCGCGCGGCTCCTTGCTCGTCGAGACGGAGCGGGGCTTAAGCGAGCTCGAAGGCCCGCTCGACCTCCAGCTCGAGACCTTGGCGCGGCGGCTCGCCGAGGAGGACCCCGACGTCTTAGAGACCGAGTGGGGCGACAGCTGGCTTTTGCCCGCGCTGACCGGGGCCGCCGAACGCTGCAAGGTCGCGCTCCCCCTCTCCCGCGACCCTTCCCAGCGCCTCAAGGCCCAAGACAGCCGCACCTTCTACACCTACGGCCGCGCGGTCTACCAGAACGGCAGCATCTACCTGCGCGGGCGCTGGCATTTGGACGTCCGCAACAGCTTCATGCTCCGCGAATGCGGCCGCGACGGGCTCTTCGAGGTCGCGCGCCTGGGAGCGCTGCCCGTCCAGCGCGCGGCGCGCTCCACCATCGGCACCGCGCTCTCCTCGATGCAGATGCTCGAAGCCATGCGCTCAGGAATCCTCATCCCCTCGGCCAAGGCGCAGACCGAGGACTTCCGCGGCGCCGACGAGTTCCTCGCCGCCGACAAGGGGGGCCTGGCCTACGAGGCCGACGTGGGCTGGCACGGCGAGGTGGTCGAGTACGACTTCGCCTCGATGTACCCGGCGCTGATGGTCCAGCGCAACATCTCGCCCGAGACGGTGAACTGCCCCTGCTGCCCCGAAGAGCGCGTCCCCGAGACCGGCCACCACCTCTGCCGCCGGCGGCCGGGGCTCGTGCCGCGCGTGCTGGCCCCCCTCCTTAAAAAGCGCGCCGCCTACAAGGCGCTGGCGAAGTCGGACCATCCCGAGCGCGCCTCGTACAAGGCGCGGGCCTCCGCCCATAAATGGATTTTAGTGTGCTGCTTCGGCTACCTCGGCTACTCCAACGCGCGCTTCGGGAAAATAGAGGCGCACGAATGCGTGACGGCGTGGGGGCGGGAGACCTTGCTCAGGGCCAAGGACGCCGCGGAGGGCGCGGGGTTCCGGATGCTCCACGCGCTGGTGGATTCCGTCTGGCTCGAGGGCAAGCCCGGCACCGACTACGAGGCCTTACG
>SCTT01000281.1 GCA_004322435.1 bacterium | reverse complement strand
GCTTGGAGAGAGCGGGCGGCGCGCCGGCGCCGGAGAGCAAAGCGAGGGCGAGGCGGCCCCAGGCGGAGGGGTTGGGCAGGCCGCCGACGGCGGCCCGACGGCGCTCAGGCACCGGCGAGGACGCGCTGGACGAGCCCGTCCACGAGGTTTGAGAGCTCCTCGGGCCGGCGGCCGGCCTGGCCCGAGACGCGCACCTGCCGGCGGCCTTCGGCGTCCGACCAGAACACCCGGACGGACACCTCGGCTCCCGACACGCGGGCCAACGCGCCGAGCGGGGTCGAACAGCCCCCGCCTACGGCCTTGAGCAGGCGCCGCTCGAGCTCGGTCTCGAGGCGCGTGTCCTCGTCGAAGGTGGGGGCGAGCGCCGCGCGCACGTCGGCGCGGGCCTCGGAGCACTCGACCGCGAGCGAGCCCTGGCCCGGAGCCGGCAGGACCAGGTCCGCGCCCAGCACCTCGTGGGGCGTGGAGGCCAACCCCAGGCGGCGCAGGCCGGCCAGCGCCAGGATGATGCCGGAGGCTTGGCCCTCGGAAAGCTTCCGCAGGCGGGTGTCCACGTTGCCGCGCAGGGCCGTGAACTTGAGGTCGGGCCGCGGCGCGCGCAGCTGGATCTGGCGGCGCAGCGAGGCGGTCCCCACCGTGGCGCCCTGCGGGAGGTCCGCGAAGCGCGCGACCCCGGGGGCGCCGATGAAGACGTCGCTCGGGTCCTCGCGGCGCGGGAAGCCGGCGAGCACGAGGCCCTCGGGGAGGTCCGCCGGAAGGTCCTTGGCCGAGTGCACGGCGAAGTCGACGCGGCCGTCCATCAGCGCGGTCTCGATCTCCTTGACGAACATCGCCTTGACGTTCGAGTCGGCTGGGGCTTCATAGCGGCCTTCGTTGACCCGCTCCGAGAGGGTGTCGCCGCTGGTCTTGATGAGGACGCTCTCGACCGTCAGCCCGGGGTTGGCGGCCTCGACGGTGCGGGCGTACCAGGAGGACTGCGCCCGCGCCAAAGGCGAGCCGCGCGTGCCCATCTTGAGGACGCGCGGGGCGCTCATGCGGCCCTCAGGGCCGGCGCGGCCCCGAGGGGGCGGAGCGTCGAGTGGCGCAGGCTGACCTCGCGCCCGGCGCGCACCGACTCGAGCCAGGCTCCGAAGGACTCCGCCGCGTCCGCCACGACGGCCGAGGCCGCCGTGAACTCGCCGCGGCGCTTGTCGGCGTTCTCGGCCGCCAGCGCGCCCAGGTCGGAGAGCGTGTAGAGGTAGGCGCCGTCGAGCTCGCCGACGCCCTCGGCGACGTCGCGGGGCATCGCGATGTCGACGACGAAGAGCGACCGGCCGCCGCGCTCGGCGAGGGCTTCGCGCACCATCGGCACGGTCAGGACCGGCTCGGGCGCCGAGGTCGAGGAGACGACGACGTCCACTTTGGACAAGAGGCGCGGGAAGGCCTCCCAGCGCACGGGGTCGGCCCGCAGCGCCGCCGCCAGGGCCGCCGCGCGGTCCCAGGTGCGGTTGGCGATGTGCAGCCCCGAGACTTTGGCCGAGAGGAGGTGCCGCGCCGTCTTCTCGGCGGTCTCGCCGGCGCCCAGCACGAGCACGCGGCTCTCGGAAAGCAGATC
>SCTT01000280.1 GCA_004322435.1 bacterium | reverse complement strand
GGTCACGCTCGGCAACGTCCTGCGCCTGTGGGACTCGAACGTCAGCGTCACCGGCCACCGCGTCCTCTCCCCCCCGAACCCCGGCAACGCCCCCTACGGCGACCAGGGCGTCACGGTCAACGTCGAGACGCTGGGCGACCATGCGGTCAACTACCTCGACGTGACGCTGCACAAGTTCATCCAGGACATCCCCTCGGACGTCACGCCGCAGGGCCAGGCGCGCGAGGCGCGCATGATGGTCTTCGACGACTTCGCGGTGATGCTCGCCGGAGACAAGCTCTACTTCGGCGCGGCCGGCTTCGCCGACTTCGCGCTCACCGACGGCAAGGACAAGCCCTACTACTACGGCGGCAACGCCAAGGCCTCCATCAAGTTCAACGAGATCATGCGCCTGAACGTCGAGGAGACGCGCCTGTTCGCGAAGGACCCTAGGAAGTTCCTGCAGACCATCAACCTCGACTTCACCAAGTACGACCCCGCGCTCGACCGCGACTTCGTGGTGGACGCCAGCGGCACCGACCGCCGCTTCCAGCGCGACCGCGTCGGGGTGGGCGTCGACCTCGCCAAGGCCATGGAGCAGGCGCAGACCTTCACGGTGGACTTCTTCGTCGAGCGCGTGCGCGGCACGACCGACACGCCCAACGACGCTCTGGGCGCGACCATCGTGAAGGGCTTCGCCTTCGAGGTCGGCGGCGTGCCGGTGCGCACGGAGCTCTCCGGCACCGGCACCGTCGGCACGCAGTACAACTCGGTGGCCGCCCGCGCGAGCTTCGAGCTGCCCAACCAAGGCATCGTCCTCTCGGCGACCGGCAAGAGCCTGGGCGACGCGTCGACCTACATGCTGGAGCTCCGCAAGCGCTTCGGCGACAGCTCGGAGGCCTTCCTCTCCTACGGCAGCCCGTACCTGGGCCTCAACCACCGCCTGACCGTCGGCGTGTCGAGCTCCTTCACGCTCGGCGAGCTTTGGCGCGCGGTGGCCGGCCGGACCGCCGAGGACCTCCTGGGCGGCAAGGCGCTGGCCCAGTTCAACAAGGACCTCGAGGAGTTCTTCCGGCGGAACGAACCCTCTAACCCGCTGGTGGCCGAGCTCGCGCGGGTCTTCGACGGCGACGTGGGCCGCCGCCTCATCGCCCTCGAGATGGGCCGCTTGTCGCGCGATCTAGAGGAGCTCCGCCGCGCCGGCGCCATCCTCGACAACACGCGCACGCGCGGCATGGTCGGCTTCGTCTCGAACCCCGTCGGCAACAGCGCCCCGGAGCGCACCGCCGGGGGCTTCCAGGTCGGCACCGAGACCGAGCTGACGATGACGAAGACCCAGAAGGCCCTGCTCGAGAACAAGGCCGCCTCGCTCTACACCGCCGGCCTGCGCATGCAGACGCGCCTCTTGGAGCTCACGCGGCTCTGGCAGGCGACCGTGGCCGAGCTCCTCGAGGCGCGCTGGGAGGCGGAGCTGGGCCTCTTCATGTCGGCCAACGCCCCCGACGCGGTGCTCGCCAAGGACGGCGCGGCGAAGGCCGTCGAGGCGCAGGGCCGCTACCACCAGGCGATGCTCCGCTACAACATGCTGACCGGCCGTGCCCCCGAGGCCGCCATCCCCTTCGCCGAGGCCAACCCCAACGACCTCGACTACCTCTTCCTGACCCTCGGAAAGGCCCTCTCCCAGCCGGGCCGCCTGGGCGCGCTCCTCGCCCGCGTCGGCCCGTCGGGGCTCCCCCCCCAGGAAGCGGGCTTCAACGTCATGGACTGGGTGCCCTGGGTCGAGAAGGTCACCTTCTGGGTGGGCGTCCAGCTCCAAGACCTCCTCGCGGGGCAGGTCCTGGGCGGCGGCGTCTCCATCCGCCTGCCCGTCTACGACCCCACCAGCCCGAACACGGACCGGGCCTACCGCCTGCAGAGCAAGGCCGCGGCGATGGAGATGGTGGCCGCTTACCGCGAGCTGCGCGCGCGGGCCGAAGAGGAGCGCCTGGCGACGGAGGCCGCGGACGCCTCCATCGGCCGCCTGGCCGCCGAGGGTCCGGTCGCCGCGCGCGCCGTCGCCGACGCCATCCGCGCCTACCGCAACGGCCTGATGGGGCAAGACGAGCTCTGGGCCGTGTTCCGGCGCTGGCACTGGACCGTGTCGCGCCTGGTGGACGCCCGCTCCCGGGCCGCGCTGATGGCGGCCTGGGCGGCGCTCGACAAGACCGTCGCCGACCAGGGCCCCGAGAGCGGCGGCCGCGCGCGGCAGCCCGCGGCCCCGGTGGCGGGCCTCGACCAGGCCCTCGACCTCGCCGCCGGCGACTCGGCGACGCTCGACGCGATGGCCCGCCGCTCCGAGGCCGCCCGCGAGCTCCTCGAGGCCGCCGGCCGCCGCGTCGAGAAGGTCGCCGTCGACGTCAACATCGGGGTCAACATCACCGCCGCCGGCGTCGCGTGGATCCCGGCTTTGGGACTCACCGGCTTCGGCGCCTACCCCATCGTCTCGGTGCGCTTCAAGCCCGAGGAACTCCGCCAGCTCGAGACCGACCGCCGCACGGGAGAGGCGGGGCTCTATGAAGGCATGCGGGCCGCGCTGACGGCCGACCTGGCCGGCCAGCTCTACACCGCCTACTCCGCGCTGCGGGCGTCCGAAGAGGCGCTGGCCGTGCTCGAGCGCGAGCTCGTCCCGCAGGCCGAGGCCGCGGCCGCGGCGGGCGGACCGGCGGAGCGCCGCGAGCTCCTGGAGCTCTTGACGCGCCTCGACGCCCTGCGCGGCGAGCGCAACCAGCTCGTCGCGGCGGTCAACCACCTTTTGGGCCGCGCCCCCGGCTCGGCCGTCGTCTGGGGCCAGGACGCCGACGCCGCGCTCGCCTCCCTTCAGGCCCGCGCCGGCGCCCTGGGCGGCGTCGCGGCCCGACGCCAGGTGCTCGCCGAGCGCGTCCGGGTCGCCCGCGACGTCGAGACCATCGTCGACAAGAACCTGCGCGTGCAGGACCTGCGCCTCGACCCCGTGTCGCTCGTGGGGCGCTCCTTGGGCCGCCTCGTCGCGGCGCTCTCAGGTTCCGGAGACGCCTCCCCCGAGCTCGTCGCGCTGGCCCGCCAGCAGGTCCTCGAGGCGCAGACCGACCAGCGCGCCTTCGAGCGCACGCTTTCGGCCGACAAGGCCCGCCTCTCCTTCGAGGTCGCGGACGCCAAGCGCCGCCTGGCCGAGCTCGCGCGCCGTTCTGACGCCGCCGCCCGCTTCGAGGCGGCCCTGCTGCGCGGGCGTCTGCGCCAGGCCGAGGCCCAGCTGGCCCTCCTGGGGGGCGCCGGCGCCGACGCGCCCGCTCCCGGCGCGGCCCCGCGCAGCTGGTCCGAGCTCGCCGAGCGCCTGGCGGCCGCCCTGCGCGCCGAGACCCGCGTGCCCGGCCTCGGCGACGCCGCCGGCTACCATCCCGAGTCCCAGCGCTGGTCGGCCTCGGGCACTTTGCGCTGGTACGACGCCCGCCAGACCTTGGGCCAGGAGCCCATCGGCAAGCGCTTCATCGAAGGCTGGATCGAGGTGCGCCTCGGCTCCCGCACCACCCCCCCCGAGGCGCTCTTGGCGCTCGCGGCCCTGCAGGAGGAGCGCGGGCAGAAGCTCTTCGACGCGGCCCAGGCCCGCGCGGAGTCGGCCGCCGCGGCGCTCCTCGCCCGCCTGCGCCTCGACGCGGGGCTCCTGCGCTGGGCGCGCCAAGGGAACGAACCGGGCCGCGCCGCTTTGGCCGCGCGCCTCGAGAAGGGCCTGCGCGCCGCGCTCAACGAGACCTCGGCCCACCTGAACCTGGGCGCGCCGCTGGGCCTCGAAGAGCTCCTCGCCATGGTCCCCCTCTCCGAGGCTTCGGACCCCGCCGCCGCCGCAGAAGCCTTCCGGGGCCGCGTGGAGTCGTTGGGCTTGGACGCCCTGCGCCGGACGCTGTTTTCCGAGGGTCTGCCGGCGGGCTTCGAGGGCGCGCGCGACCAGCTCTCTCAGCTCAAGGCCGACCTCGTCGCCTCCCGCATGAGCTACAAGGGCTTCACCCCGGTGGGGGCCTTCGGGATGTTCCGCGGCCGCTGGGTGGCGGGCGCCGTGCTCCAGGCCCCGGACCCCCAGGCCATCCGGGACACCTTGGAGGGCATCCTCGGCGACGCTCTGCGCACCGAGCTCGAATCCCAGGACCGCTTGAAGGAATTGTCCTTGCGCCTGCACGGCCTGATGGCCGCGGTGGCCGACGGCTCGCGCCTGGTCGAGGCCCGCGGCGCGCGCCTCTCCGAGTCGCAGGGCAACCTCGCCGGGACCTTGGTGCGTCTCGAGCGCGGGATGGCTTCCCCGGAGGAAGCCGCCGCGGCCCGGGCGGACGTCGGCGCCGCCCTCGAGGGCTTCCTCGACTCCTTGACGACGCTGCGCACCGACTTCGTCCGGCTCGTCGCCGAGCTCAAGGCCCTGGGCCAGCCGGCGATGGCGGGCCTCGGGGCCTCCGGGCCGTCGCGGCGCCCGCGCCTGCCCGACGCCCGCTCCGGCGAGACGGCGGAGCTGGCGCGCTGGGCCGCGGGCCGGATGTCCGACGCCGACTTCGCCGCGCGGCTGGGGCGCCTCTTCGACGGCACGGGCCTGGCCTCGGGCTCGGACGCCGCCGAGCTCGTCGAGCTCGGGCGCTGGTACCGCGAGATGGCCGAGATGGCCGAGCTGGCCCGCGTCCACCCGGACTTCACGCCGGCCGAACGCCTCGACCTCCTCATCAAGGCCGACGTCGAGGGACGGCGCGTCCTCCTCGAGCGCCGCCTGACGACGATGCTCGCGGGCGTCGAAGGCGGCACGGGCCCGGCTTGGGACGCGGTGCGCGCGTTCCTGAAGGGTGACCTCGAATCCAGGGCTTTCGGGGCCGGCGCCGACGCCGCGGAGCGGCGCGCGCTGTCGGCGCGCCTGCGCCGCGCCTCGGCCGGCGTCCTCGCGCCGGACCTGCGCGAAGCCGCCGAGGGCCTCGCCGAGCGCCGCGGGCGCGTCGAGGAGTCCCGCGCGGCCCTCCTGGCCTCCTACCTTTCAAGCGACCAGGCCCCCGAGGACTTCCTCCTCAAGGACCGCCTGCTCGACGCCTACCTCAAGGAGCTGACGGCCTACGACGAAGCCGTCATCGCCTCCTTCGCCGCGGAGTCCGTGCGCAAGGACCCCGCCGGCGCCTGGCTCCTGGACGCGATGTACTCTCTGCGCGAGAGCGCCGCGCGCCGCGAGGCGTACCTGCGCAAGGGGCGCGGCCTGTTGGCCGTCGAAGCCCTCTTGGGCGTCGAGAACGCCCGTCTCGAGGCCCTGCGCCGGGAGCATGCGGTGCCCGCCGTGCTGGACGCGGTCTCCCGCCGCGTCGCTGAGCTCGAAGCCGTGCGCGGCCGCTGGTTGGCCCGCCCCTCCGAGGTGGATTCCGTCACGGCGGTCCTGGACGGCTCGGGCGCGGTCGAGCGCTGGGTCACCGGCTCCGACCTCGCCGGCCTGCGCCGCGCCGGCCGCTTGGCCGACTTCGGCGGCGAGGCGTGGCTCCTCCCCGCGGACCGGGCCGGCCAGGCCCCGAAGGACGCCGCCGAGGCCGCGGCCTGGGGCGGCCGGCGCCTTAAAGGCGGCGTCGACGCCGCCGACGACGCGGCGGCCGACGGCCGCCGCCGCGCCGCCGCCGAGCGCGCCGCCGTGGAGACGGCCGCCGCCCTCGAGCGCGCCGAGTTCGTCACCGTGGGCGCCGACGGGCGCCCGGGCAAGACGTTGGACTTAGCCGAGCTGCGGCGCCTCGAGGCCGCGGGCCGCGTGCTCTACTTCGCCGCCAAGCCCGACCGCACGGGCTCCCGCCCCGCCCTGCACCCCTTGGAGGCCCGCCAGAAGGCGCCCGACGAGGTCGTCACGGTGGTCGTCGCCGAAGGCGAGACTCCGCCGGCGGGGCGCTTCGAGTCCCTCGAGGCGGCGCTGCGCTCGCCCGAAGGGCGCGGCCTCGCGCGCCTTGAAGCCGGAGCCAAGGGGTTCGCCGCGCTGGCGCGCGAGGCCGAGCTCGAGGCCGAGTCCTCGGCGCGCCTCGGCTGGATCACTTTGAAGCTCGAGGCCTATGCCTTCGCCCTCGACGCCTCGGGCAAGGTGGCCGCGGTCTTCATGGCCGCCGAAGAGCTCGCCAAGGCCAAGGAAGACCTGGCCAAGCTCAAGCCCGAAGACCCGCGCAAGGGCTGGACCTTCCATCTTTCGAGCGCGCTCGTCTGGGAGCTCGACGCCGAAGGGGCGCTCGCCGCGGCGACGGTCCCCGGCGGCCCGCGCACGCGCTTTGCCGGGGCCGGGGCCCCCGTCCGGCGCGTCGACGGCCCCGTCATCGCCGTCGAGCTCGACGCCAAGGGCCGGCTCGTGAGGGTGTTCCAGGACGAGGGCGCCTTCAAGGCCGAGTCGGCGCGCTGGTGGATCGAGGACTTGGACGGGCGCCTGTGGAAGCAGGAGGCGGGCAAGATCGCTCCGCTCCACCGCCTCAAGCGCTACATCGACCCCGAGACGCGCCTGCCGGTGCGCCTGGGCCATGGCCTGCTCAAGCGGCGCGTCGACGAGGCCGCCGACGAGCTCGGCGACGTGGGCCGCTGGGCGTACATGCCCTGGAACTGGCCCGACATCGTCCTCGAGATCCCCCGCGGCATCGTCTCCGCCCCCATCGAGCTCATCACCGGCCGCGACCCCAACCAGCACGGCTACCTGGGCCGCGTCTACATGTACCGCCGCGACGGCGGCGCCACGGTCCGCCGCGGGCCGCTGGGCCGCCTCGTCCACTTCATCGACATCCTGGACATCCTGCCCGACCCCGTGGACCGCTACATGGACCCCAGCCAGTTCCCGCGCGAGGTCTACAACCAGGCCCCGCTGCGGCCCGGACAGTGGGAGCACGAGGTCGACCCCCGCACGCCCGGCCAAGACATCCACTTCGGCGCGGGCTCGATGGTGCGCTTTTTGCGCTGGGCGCGCGAGGATATGGAAGACGCCCGCGGCCGCGTGCTGGGGGCCTTCGACGGCGGCGTGCGCTCGGTGTTCGTCGAGACCGTGCGCGGCCGCGCCGGCGACTACTCCGAGGCGCGGCTCGAGTACCGCACGGGCTCCGACGCCGTCGAGGCCGCGCTGCGCGAGGCGGGCGAAGCGGTGTCGGCCGGCGGCGACGGCCGCCTCGAGGCTTCTCCCGAGCACGTCGAGGTCGAGCGCGTGACGGCCGAGCTTTCGGTGAGCCTGGGCGCCCGCCAGCTCTCCGAGCGCGCGGCGCGCCTGCGCGAGGCCGCCGAGCGCCTGGAGACCTCTCCCCGCCGCGACCGCGCCGCCGAGCTCGCGGCCGAGGCGGACCGCCTCGAGGCCGCCGCGAAGTCCGAGCGCGAGCGCTTGGACGCCGCCCGCCGGGCCTTGGAGGCGGTCAGGCCTCCTTTGGAGCAGGTCCTTCTGCGCTCGGTGTTCCCGCCCCGGACTTTGCTGCGCTAGGGCGTCGCAGCGCCCTCTCGATCCGGTCCACGAGCTCCCGGAGGGCCAGGAAGCGGTTGACGGTGCGGCGCCGCTCGCGGTGGCAGCGCACGACGAGCTCCAGCGGCGGGTATTTGAGCTGGACCGCGTTGCTCGTCTTGTTGACCTTCTGGCCGCCCTTCCCCCCGCCGCGGGTGAACGTCTCCTCGACGAGGTCCATCCGGATGCCCAGCCGCGCGATGCGCGCCTTGAGCTCGGCGACCTTCTCGGGGCGCACGTCGAAGCGCTCGTTGAGCTTCACGGCCCCATTATCCCAAACTGCTACAATCGGATTCTCACAGTGGAGAGATGGGTGAGCGGCTGAAACCAGCGGTTTGCTAAACCGCCGTAGGGGTGTAAACCCCTACCGAGGGTTCGAATCCCTCTCTCTCCGAGCTCTGAAGCCTCCGGCTAACCGCCGGGGGCTTTTTGCTGGGAGGCCGCGGGCGGGGCCGGCTTCTTGGCGGGGACGGCCTTCTTCTTGGCCGGGACGGCCTTCTTCTTCGGCGGGTCCGGGTCGCGCGGGGCGTCGCGGAAGTCCATCCCGTCGACCTTCACCTCGGCGGCCACCTGCGGCCAGGTGAGGCCGCTCTCCTTGAGCGCGAGCACGGTCCCGAACGAGAAGCCCGACCACACCGAGAGCTTGGCGGCCTCGTGGATGTCGGTCCAGGCGTGCCCGGCCTGGTTGGCGGCGACGACGAGCGCCAGGTCCAGGTTCCAGCCGGCCGCCAACGTCGCCGCCTGGCCGGCGTCGTCCCAGCCGTAGCCTCTCTCGCGCAGCAGGGCCACGTCCTCGGCCTTGGCCCCGTAGGCGTTGGCCAGCGACTCCGCGTACGCGCGCTGGGCCCCGGACATGCGCTCGAGCGCCGCGGCGCCCGGGTCGAGGTCGGCCTTCGGCGGGGGCGCGGCGAGGGCCGTGGATGCGAGGATGAGCGGCAGACCGAGCGCCGGGAATCTCATAGGTCCTCCGTCTTCGCGGATAGTGTGGCCCCGCGGGGTCAGGACGGCGTCAGGCTCCGGTCAGGGAAGGGTCAAATCCGGCGCGCCGGAGGCTAGCGGGCTTTGAACTGGATGTGGACCTTGAGGAACCGCTCTTTGAACTGCGGCGGCAGCGGCGGCAGAGGGACCGCCCCGCGCACGGCCGCCGTCGCCGCGTAGTCGAAGGGCTGTTCGCCGGAGGACTCCTCGACGCGCACGTCCGTGATGGACCCGTCGCGGAGGATGGAGAACTGGACCAGGCACTCGAGGGCGTCGGGGGGCATCCGCGCCGACCACTGGTCCCAGATCTTCTGGCGCAGGAGCGTCAGGTACCAGGGATACGGGAAGTCCGGCATGTCGGCCGAGACGGAGCCCAGGCCGTCGGAGGGACCGGTCCCGGCGGCGGCGCCGGAGGCGGCCGGCGGGGCCGCGCGCTGGGAAGGAGCCGCCGGCGGCGTCTTCTCGGGGCGCGCCGCGTCGAGGAAGCTCGGGCGCGGGAGCTTCGCCAGGAAGGAGGGCTTGCGGAGGTTGAAGGAGTCGGGGTCCTTCTGGCGCTCGGGCTTGGCGAAGCTGGGCGCCGGCAGCGGGGCCGCGGGGGCCGGGGCGGGCTCGGCGGGCGCCTGGCGGTTCAAGATGGCCGGCGAGCCGCCGATGAAGTCGATGCGGTAGACCTGTTCGGGCTCCTTGCCCCCCCGATGGGCGGCGACCAAAGCCGCGGCGAA
Organism: bacterium; assembly: GCA_004322435.1. Classification (GTDB taxonomy): domain Bacteria; phylum Elusimicrobiota; class Elusimicrobia; order UBA1565; family UBA1565; genus SCTT01. The sequence goes on along the minus strand of SCTT01000280.1, from coordinate 4,341 downwards.
GAGGACCCCGTGGACGCTCAGCGAACGCTTGAGGAAGGGGCTCAGCGGCGCCGTCTCGGGGATGCCCGCGAAGCTCATGGTCTTAGGACACCGCCCCCCGCCTAGCGTTCCGTCTTCTGGACGCCCAGGCCCAGCTTGCCGACGCCGAGCTTCTTGGCCACGTCCAAGACGAGCACGACCTTCTCCACCGGCACGGACTTGTCGGACTGCACGAGCACGGTCTTCTGCGCGGACTTGCCCAGGCGCAGCGCAAGCTCGGCTTCGAGGAGCGCCGGCTTCACGATGCGGCCGTCCAAGGAGATGTTCCCCCGCGCGTCGATCTGGACGTTGACCGCGGTCTCGGCCTCGCCGGGGGTGCCCTGCGTGGCCGAGGGCAGGCGGACGTTGAGCTGGTTCTGGATGAGGGCCGGCGTCAGCACCATGAAGATGATGACGAGGATCAAAGAGACGTCGATGAGCGGGATGAGGTTCGGTTCGACGATGGGCCGGCGGCGCGCGAAGCGGCCGTGTGCCATCAGCGCGCCGCGAGCTTGTCGAGGACGTCGTCGACGAGCCAGCGCATCTCGTCTTGGAAGCGGTTCGCGCGGGTGGTGAAGTAGTTGTAGGCGAGCACCGCGGGGATGGCCACGAAGAGTCCGGCGGCGGTGCCGACCAGGGCCTCGGAGATGCCGACCGCCACGACCCCTGGCCCGGCGTTGGCGGCTCCGGCCAGGTCGCGGAACGCGCGCATCACGCCGAGAACGGTGCCGAAGAGGCCCACGAAGGGCGCGACGGAGCCCACGGTGCCGAGCACGGGCAGGCCCTTCTCGAGGAGCGCGACCTCGCGTTCCAAGACGCGCTCGGTGGCGGCGCGGCGCTCGGCGAGGCCCTCGTGGCCGGAGAGGCTAGCGAGGAGGACGGCCGAGGCGGGGCCGGGCTGCTGCCGGCAGGCGGCCATCAGCTCCTTGAGCTGGCTCTTCTCGATCAAGTGCTTGGCGTGGCGGATGAAGCCGTCGAGGCCGCCCATCGCCTTGCTGTAGACGGTCCAGCGCTGCCAGATGAGGGCGAAGGAGTAGACCGAGGCGAGGAGGAGGACGAGCAGCGTGACGCCGCCCGATTTGAGGACCGCCCAGACGCTGAACTGCGCACCCATCGGCGGCGATTATGCCAAATTAGGCCACATACGGACTCAACGGAGCCATTTACGCGCCTCGGGCGCGTGGGTTCGAGGATTCCTCATACGGGAATCCTCGAACCTCCCCTCAATGAACGGCGGAGCTAAAGTACAGAACACATCCGTGTCGTTTATCAGGGAATTCCTCAAAGGCAGAATGTATCACCATTAGCCTTGGATGGGACCGTCCTGAACTGCGTCGTCTCCGTTCATTCGGAGGGACCTCGAGGATTGCCGATGTTGGCAATCCTCGAGGGCACGCGCCCGAGGCGCGTAAATTTTTCCGTGCTATTGCTTCGCCGTTAACGCCGCGTACGCCGCGTCGCAAAGCGACTCGTGCGCGGCTTGTCGGGCTTCGTCGGGGAGGGACGCGTCCGCCTTGAGCCGTTCCTCAAGCTCTCGCCGCGGACCCGCCGCGAGCATCCCCAAGAAGGCGCTCGCCGACGCGCGCCGCCGCAGCGCCTTCTCCACGTGCGCCGCGAGCACGGGATGCGTCCCTTCCCAGATCTCCTGGATGAAGGCGTCCTCGTGGATGCGGGGCAGCGGCGAAAAATCGCGGAGTGTGGCGTTGCCGGCCAAGATGAGGCGCGCGGCGCGCAGGTGCTCGGTGCCGAGCTTCGAGACGCAGACCTTAAGCAGGGGCACCAGCACGTCTTCGGCGGGGTCGCCCGCGTCCACCGCGGCGAGCATCTTGAAGAAGGCGGTCAGGGCGGCCTTGCGTTCCCGCTCGAGGCGAGCGAAGCCCGCCTTCACGTGCGGGAAGTCGGCGACGCGCTTGCCCTGGACGACGCGCGCCTCGGCGTACAGCCGCGATTCGAGCGCGGCGCGACCCATGAAGCCCAGGCTCGCCCCGGCGACGCCGATGCGGGAAGCGCGGATGACGGTCCCGAGCAGGAGCACCAAGCCCCGTGAGGGACGGCCCACGCATTCGGCGTAGGCGCCGCGGTACTCGACCTCCGCGGTGGCCTTGCCGCGCGTGCCGGAGAGGTCTTTGAGGCGCAGGAGGTGCGACTCGTTGAGGGAGCCGTCTTGGAGGCGGCGCGGCATCAAGAAGAGGGCGACGGCGTCGGAGCCGGCGGGCTTGGCGGTCGTGAGCCAGAGCTCGCCGGGGTTCGAGCAGAACCACTTAAGGCCGGTCAGGCGCCAGGTGCCGTCGGGTTGGAGGACGGCGCGCGTTTCGTTCTCGGAGACCGTGCTGCCGCCCTGCTTCTCGGTGACGAACTGGCCGCCGGTGAGCGGGGTGGGCGTGCCCGGGTCGCGGACGAGGGGCAGGTACCGGCTCTTCTGGGCGGGCGTCCCGGCCTCCTCGAGGAGCTGGGCGAGGCCGTCGGTCATCGCCAGGGGGCAGGTGATCCCCCCCTCGCCGTTGTAGTTGAGGAGGATGGCCTTGGCCATGCGTTCGGGCAGGGAGACGGGCGGCAGGAGGCCTAGGCTCATCGCGAGGCGGCGCGCCTCCACCTGCTCCGTGCAGTACTCGATGCGGTCGACGCGGTTTCCCCAGCGGTCGAAGCGGGTGAGAGTCGGTAGGCCGGCGTCCTCGTGCGCTTTCTCGACGAGGGCGGAGAGCGGGCCGCCGCAGAGGGCGCCGGCGGCATCCAAGGCCTCGAGGGCTTTCGCTCGGCCCGCGGCGGGAAGCGCGGGCTCGACGGCCGCGCGCAGGAGCGCGTCCTCTCGCCAGTAGTTGAGGCCCTGGGCCCCGCGGTAGTCGGTCTCGGCCGCCATGCGCCAAGGTTAGCAAACAGAAAAGCTCAACAGGGAGTTTCAGGGAGGTTCAGGGAAACGGATTTTTTATTTTCAAAAAACCCTGAGACTCCCTGAAACTCCCTGTTCGACCTTTCAACAACCTAGGCCCTGGGGCCTGAATTTGCCTGGGTCCTAGCGCACTACTTGTGCCGGACTTTAGTCCTTAATATACCTAGGTCTGTCGGGCAAGTCGTCCGGAGGTGGTGAGATGCAACGCCTGATCGGGCCGCTGGTGGCGGCCTTCGTCCTCGCAATCCTGTCTTTCGTCCCCGCGCAAGCGCAGCTCAAGCAGGCCGGGCAGTCCCAGATCGTCACGTTCAACCCCAACACGACCCCGGCCGAGCGCCGGGCGCTGGCCGAGAAGTCCGGCGCGACGGTCCTCCGCGAGCTCCCGTTCGTGGACGGCCTCGAAGTCGAGTTCCGCGGGATGGCTCCGATGCAGGCGGTGCGCCTCAAGGCCGAGCCGACCGTGGAGTCGGTCGAGCCCAACGAGTACCACAAGTGGATCCAGGCCGGGCCCGCGCTGCAGGCCCCCCTCCCCTCGGTCGGGGCGGCTCTGCGCTCCGAGGCCCCCGTCCCGGCGCTCGGCGCGGGCATCCAGGTGGCCGCGGAAGGGAGCGCCGGCAAGGCGCCCTGGGGCATCCAGCGCGTCCACGCGCCCCAGGTCTGGTCGCGGGCGACCGGCGCGGGCGTGAAGGTCGCGGTCATCGACACGGGCATCGACAAGACGCACCCCGACCTCGCCGCCAACTACGCCGGCGGCTACAACGCCGTCGAGCCCGGCGCCGAGCCGATGGACGACCACGGCCACGGCACTCACGTCGCGGGCACCATCGCGGGCTCCGGCAACGAGGGCAAGGGCGCCCTCGGCGTCGCGCCCCGCGCGCGGCTGTACGCGGTCAAGGTCCTCAACAAGGAAGGCGGCGGGACGAACGCCGTCATCGTGGACGGCATCGCCTGGGCCGTGCAGAACGGCATGAAGGTCATCAACATGAGCCTGGGCGGGCCTTCCTCGACCGTGCTCAAGAAGGCCATCCAGAAGGCCTATGCCGCCGGCGTCACCATCGTCGCGGCGTCCGGAAACGACCCCGAGGCCCCGGTCTCGGCGCCGGCGAGCTACCCGGAGTCCATCGCGGTGAGCGCGTCGACGTCGAAGGACGGCATCGCGGACTTCTCGACCACAGGCCCCGAAGTGGACTTCATCGCCCCGGGCCACGAGATCGTCTCGACCTGGCCGGGCGGCAAGTACGCGAAGCTCTCGGGCACCTCGATGGCCTCGCCCCACGTCGCGGGCCTGGCCGCGTTGGCCGTCTCGCTCGGCGCCTCGACCCCGGATAAGGTGCGCGCGCTGCTCACGAAGGGCGCGGCGCCTCTCGAGGGCCTCGACAAGAACCAGCAGGGCTCCGGCTTCATCGAGGCGGACCGCTGGTAGGACTCCGACGCAC
>SCTT01000279.1 GCA_004322435.1 bacterium | reverse complement strand
GCTCTTCCGATCTCTACGAGCTGTCGGTCGACCGCAAGGAGGCGGAGCGCCCGGCCCTGCTCGAAGGCGCCGAGGAGCAGCTCGTCGACTCGGGCTCTTTTCGGGTCGACGCGGCCAAGATGCTCGACAAGCTCCGCAGCTACCAGCTGACCGACCCGCGCGACTTCGTCTGCGCCTGGCTGCGCTGCGCCGCGGCCTCCGGGGCCAGTTCCATCCGCCTATCGACGCACCCGACCGGCCTCAAGCTCGCCTTCGACGGGCGGGCCTTCACCGCGGCCCAGCTCGCCCAGCCCTACCAGGCGCTGGTGGACGACGAGGGGCGCGACGGCAAGCGCAACCGCCACTTCGCCTACGGCCTCCTGGGCCTCTACCGCCTGCGTCCCAAGAACGTCAGCGTCACGTCGCGCGGCGAAGACGGCGTCGCGGCGATGAACGCCGGCGCCGGAAAGCCCCCCGACCCCGAGGCGGCGCCGGAAGGGACGGTCATCCGCGTGAGCTGGCCGGCCTGGGCCCTCTATTGGCGCCCTTATCTGGTGGCTCGACGCGCGCGCGAGCGCTACGGGCTGGGGCCCGCCAAGCTCAGCATCGACGAGAAGGCCGTCCCCGACCGGCCCGACCTCCCGTTCTGGAAATCGAGCGAGAAGAAAGGCTGGCGGGTCTGCGCGAAGGCCGGGGACGGCCGCGTCCGGGTCTACGCGCTGGGCACGCTCATCGAGGAGCTCGGGCCCGAGGACGCCGAGGTCGAGGCCTGGCTCTCCCATGACGAGCTCGAGCTCGACATCTCGCAGTCCTCGGCGGTGCGCGGCCAAAGGCTCGACGAGGGCCTCGCGCTCCTGGCGCGGGCGCGACCCGGCTGATGGCGCAGCAGCACAACGGCTTCGAGCCGGCCCTGGCCTGGAGCGCCGTCTTCGTGATCGGCGCCCCGGCGGTCCTCATCAGCGGGCTGATCGCCGGCGGGGCGCCAGGGCGCGAGCTCATCGGGAAGGCCTTGTTGGCCTGCGGCGCGGCCTACTCCTCGTTGTTCCTCGCCGTCATCGGCTCCATGATGGAGCCGTTGCCGCGCGACCCCGGCGCGGCCCCCCCCGGCCTCCGCCTCCGCGCGTCCTGGGCCGTCCTCGGGCTGTGCCCTCCCCCGAGCCGCCGGTTCCGGCTGGCCGCTGCCGCGGCTTTGTGCGCGCTTCTGTTCTATCCCATCGGGGAACTACGCGGGTGGGGCGTCGTCGCCGCGGGTCTGCTCCTCGCCTTCTCCGGCTTCCTCGGCAAGCCCAAGGATATCCTTCAGATCGACCTGCTCGAATCGGGCTTCCTCCTCGGCACCGCCGCCGCGGCGGTGGCGGCCCTGTATTTCTGCCACGACGCGTCCCCGGCGGCGGCCGTCCGCGCGGCCGCCGCCCTGGCGGCCGTCACTTTGCTGCACGCTCAGCGGACCCGCGAGATCTGCGCCGCGCGCTGGGTGCGGGTCCTCCCGGGCGTCAAGCCGCCGCCCGCGCTCGACCTGTCGCGCTACGAGCTGAGCGTCGAGCGGAAAGGCCCGGCCGAGCGCGCCGCCCTGCCCGAGGGCGTCGAGGCCCAGCTCGTCGACACGGGGTCCTTCCGCGTCGACGCGGCCAAGATGCTCGACAAGCTCCGGGACTACCAGCTCACCGACCCCAACGACTTCGTCTGCGCCTGGCTGCGCTGCGCCGCGGCCTCGGGCGCGAGCGCCATCCGTCTGACGCCCCATCCGACCGGCCTCGAGCTGGCCTTCGACGGCCGGCCGTTCACCGCCGCCCAGCTCTCACAGCCCTACCAGTCGCTCGTGGGCGACGACAGCCCGGACGGCCGGCGGAACCGCCACTTCGCCTACGGGCTGCTGGGGCTTTACCGCCTGCGCCCCCGGAGCGTGAGCGTCACCTCGCGCGGCGAGGGCGGCGTCGCGGCGATGAACGCCGGCGCCGGCAAGCCCCCCGACCCCGAGAAGGCCCCCCAGGGCACGGTCCTCCGGGTGACGTGGCCGTTGTGGGCCTTCTATTGGCGCCCGGCCGTCTTGGCGATGCGGGCGAAGCAGCGTTACGGCCTCGGCCCGGCCAGCCTGACGGTGGACGGCGAGGCCGTCCTCGGACGCCCCGAAGCGGACAGCTGGCGGCCTTTGGAGCTCAACGGCTGGCGGGGGGCCTACCGGCCCCGCTACACATCGAGCCGCGTGCGGCTTTACGTCCTGGGCACGCTCATCGAGGAGACGGAGGGCGAGGCGCCGTTCCCGGTGGACGCGTGGCTCGCCCACGACGACCTGGAGCTCAACATCTCCCAGACCGCGGTCGTCCGGGACCGGCTGCTGAAGGCCGGGTTCGCCCTGCTGGGGACGCTGGTCCGGCCGACCTAGTTCGGTGTCAGTCTTTCGGAAGTTTCGGAACTCGGCGGACTTCCGAAAGTTCCGAAACACTGACACCCATTCCTTTTCCATCGCTTCTGGCACCGGCCGCGCCCGCCTGCTACCCTAACGGACATGGCGCGTTACGGCCATCCACGCCAGAAGCCGGAGGAACCCGCCTCCCTCTGGACGCTGGCCCTGTCCTTCGGCGCCATCGCGGTCTTCGGCCGGACGGTGCTGACCGGCTACCTCTACACGGCGGGTCCTACCCTGCGAGGCGCCGTGCAGGCCGTGGGCAGCCTCCTGGCGCTCTACGCCGCGGCCTTGGGGGGCGCGATGGGCGAGCCTCTGCCGGAGGACCCGCGCGGGGGATTTGTCCCGCTCCGGCTGCGGCTCTCCTGGGGCATCCTCGGCCTGACGCCTCCGCCGAGCGGCACGCTGCGGAAGACCGGGGCGGCCGCCGCGACCGCGCTGTATCTATCTCCCTTCGACGGGCTCGGATGGTATTCGACCGCGGCGGCGGCGGCGACCCTCTACACCGCGTTCAAGGAGCGTACGGCTAAGAAGACCCTCGCCATGGAGTTGACCGACTTGGGCTACATGCTCGGCCTCGCCGCGATGGGCCTGGGAGCCCTGGTCCAGACGATGAGCCACACGCCGGGGAAGGCTTGGAGCGGCCTTGCGGCGCTGACCGTCTTGGCCCTCCTGGCCGGCCAACGCGCCCGCGAGGTCTGCGCGGCGCGCTGGGCGCAAATGCGCCCCGACCTCCCTCCGCCGCCGGCCTTGGACCTCTCGCGCTACGAGCTGAGCGTCGAGCGAAAGGCGGCGGAGCGCCCGACCCTGCGCGCAGACGTGGAGGAGCAGCTCGTCGACACGGGGTCCTTCCGCGTCGACGCGGCCAGGATGCTCGACAAGCTGCGCGGCTACCAGCTCTCCGACCCGCGCGACTTCGTCTGCGCCTGGCTGCGCTGCGCCGCGGCTTCCGGCGCCAAGACCATCCGGCTGACGACGCGCCCGACGGGCCTGGAGCTCGCCTTCGACGGCCGGCCTTTCACCGCCGCCCAGCTTTCCCAGCCCTACCAAGCCCTCGTCGACGCCGATGGCACGGACGGCAAGCGCGGCCGTCATTTCGCCTACGGCCTCCTCGCCCTCTACCGCCTCCGGCCCAGGAGCGTCAGCGTCACCTCGCGCGGCGAGGGCGGCGTCGCCGCGATGAACGCCGGCGCCGGCAAGGCCCCCGACCCCGAGAGCGCGCCGGAAGGCTCGGTCATCTCCGTGACTTGGCCGGCCTGGGCCCTTTATTGGCGGCCGACCCTCCTGGCTCTGCGCGCACGGGAGCGCTACGGCCTTGGGCCAGCGGAGTTCTTCATCGACGGGAAGGCGGTGCCCGACTCCCCCCGGGCGCCTAACTGGCATACCGCCGAAAAGAAGGGGTGGCGGACCTGCCGCATCGTCGGCGGGGAGGGGCGGGGGCGCGTCCGGGTCTACGTGCTGGGGACCCTCGTCGAGGTGCTCGGGCCCGAGGACGCCGAGGTCGAGGCCTGGATGGCGCACGACGGCCTCGAGCTCAACATCTCGCAGTCCTCGGTCGTGCGGGGGAAACGCCTCGACGAGGGGCTGGACCTCGTCGCCCGGGAGTTCAAATAGGCCCCCATGGCGAAGCGGGACCAACCCTTCGAGCCGGCGTTCGGCTACTCGATCCTGTTCGTGTTCGCCGCCCTGGTCGTCACGCTCTGCGGCCTGACCCGGCTCGGCGACGGCTCCTGGGCCGGGCCCGTCCTTGTCGCGAGCGGAGGCGCGTACGGCCTGCTGCTCGTGGGCCTCGTCGGCGCGATGGCGGAGCCGCTGCCGCGCGACCCGGGAGACGGGAAGCCCGGACCGAGGCTAGCGGTCTGCTGGGGCATCCTCGGCCTGTGCCCGCCGCCGGGCCGTTGGACGCGCGTGGCGCTGGGAGCGGCGCTCATGGGCCTGTTCGGTCTGGCGGTAGGCTCGTTCGACGAACTCGTGCTCGGCGGGGCCGCGCTCTTGCTCGCCCCCGCCGCGCTGCTCGGCCGCCCCCAGGACATCCTGAACATGGACGTCCTCGAGACGTGGTATTTCGGGACGACGACGCTCGCGGGGATCGCCGCGCTGCTCGTCGGGATGTCGGAGCCCGGCGCCGACGCCCTCTGCGCGGCCGGCGCGCTGTTCGCCGTGGCGCTGCTCCACGCCCAGCGCGCGCGCGAGCTGACCGCGCTGCGCTGGGCCCGGGTCCTGCCCGGCGTCAAGCCGCCGCCCGCGCTCGATTTGTCGCGCTACGAGCTCAAGGTCGAGCGCAGGGCCCCGGCGGAGCCCGCGGCGCTGCCGGCGGGGGTCGAAGAACGGCTGGTCGACACGGGCTCCTTCCGCGTCGACGCGGCGAAGATGCTCGACAAGCTGCGCAAGTATCAGCTCTCCGACCCGCGCGACTTCCTGTCGGCGTGGCTGCGCTGCGCGGCGGCCTCGGGAGCTTCCTCCATCGAGCTGACCACCGGCTGGACCAGCCTGACGCTGCGCTTCGACGGCCGCGCGTTCACGCCCGCGGAGCTCAGCCAGCCGTATCAGGCCCTCGTGGACTCGGAAGGCGAGGACGCCGAGCGCGGGCGCCATTTCGCCTATGGTCTCTTGGCCCTCTACCGCCTCGACCCCCGCGGCTTCAGCGTCGTCTCGCGCGGACCCCGCGGCGTCGCGGTGATGAACGCCGGGGCCGCCGCGGCTCCCGACGCGGACGCAGCGCGCGAGGGCACGCTCGTGACGGTCACTTGGCCGGCCTGGGCCGTCCTCTGGCGCGTGAGGACCCTGGCGTCCCGAGCCCGGGCTCAATACGGGCTGGGCCCGGCGGCCTTCTCGATCGACGGCCGGCTGCTCCCCCGCCGGCCGACCGGCTCCGAATGGAGCCACGGCGAGAAAGCGGGCTGGCGCGCCAGCTCCCGGAGCTCGACCTTGCAGCGCCGCGTGCGCCTCTATGTGCTCGGCACCTTCATCGAGGAGCTGCGCCCGGACGGGAACACGCTGGACGCCTGGCTGGCCTGCGACGGCCTGCGCCTCGACATCTCGCAGTCCTCGGTCGTGAGGGGGAAAGAGCTCGACGAGGGGCTCGGGCTGCTGAGCCGTCGGGCTATCTGATGTTCGTTGTGGGTGTCAGTACTTCGGAAGTTTCGGAACTTGCCGACTTCCGAAAGTTCCGAAACACTGACACCCATTCCGACGAACTGGAGCTCAACATCTCCCAGACCGCGGTCGTCCGGGACCGGCCGCTGAAGGCCGGCTTCGCGCTGCTGAGGACTCTGGTCCGGCCGACCTAGTTCGGAGGGATTGACAGGGGCCGGAGGTCTGATACCCTAACGACGATGGCCCAACACAGGGGGGAGACCTTCCTCACCGTCGTCTGGTCGCTGGGCCTCTACGGCTGGGGCGCCGCCGTGGGCGGGGCGGGCCTCCTCGGGGGAGGCTCCGACGGCCCCGACTCGCTCTTCTTCAAGAGCCTGACGGCGATGGGCGGGGCCTACATCCTCCTCGCGGTGGGCGTCGCGATGTCGCTCAGCTCGCCCCTGCCCGAAGACCCCCGCGGCGGCTCGGTCCCCCTCCGGCTCCTGGTGGGCTGGGGCGTGATGGGCCTGTGCCCTCCTCCCGGGCGCCGCCTGCGGCTCGCGTTGGCGGCCGCGGCCTCCGGCCTCTGCCTCTTCCCGTTCCAAGCCTTCCCCCCTCTGGCGGTCTTCGGCTCGGCGGCCCTGCTGGCCGCCGGCGCCTTCCTCGGCAAGCCCAAGGCCGACCTCTCGCTGAGCGCCCTGGACCTGCTGTTCGTCGTCGGCCTGGCGGCCGTCGGCGTCTCGGCCCTCTCGCTGGCGGAAGCCTACTCGGGGGTCAAGCCCTGGCAGTTCGTCGGCGCCTTCGCCGCGCTCACGGCGCTCGTGGCCCAACGCACGCGGGAGCTCTGCGCGGCCCTCTGGACCCAGCTGCGCCCCGGCGTTCCCCCGCCCCCCGCCCTGGACCTCTCGCGCTACGAGGTGAGCGCCGAGGCCGTCCTCCCCGCCGAGCGGGCCGCCTTGCCCCCGGGGATCGAGGAGCAGCTCGTCGACACCGGCTCCTTCCGGGTGGACGCGGCCAAGATGGTCGAGAAGCTTCGCGACTTCCAGCTGGCCGACCCGGCGGACTTCGTCTGCGCCTGGCTGCGCTGCGCCGCCGCCTCCGGGGCGAAGGACATCCGCCTCGCGACGGGGGTCCGCCACCTCACCTTGGCCTTCGACGGCCGCCCGTTCGCCGCCTCCGAGCTCTCCCAGCCCTACCAGGTCCTCGTGGACGGCGAAGGCCCCGACGCGCGCCGCGGGCGCCACTTCGCCTACGGCCTGCTCGGGCTCTACCGCCTGGGGCCGCTGGGCATCGCCGTCACATCGCGCGGCCCCGGCGGGACCGCCCTGATGCGGGCCGGGGCCGCGCCGGAGCCCGACGCGGAGGGCGCCCCGGAAGGGACGGTCGTCCGCGTCACCTGGCCCGCGTGGGCGGCCTGGTGGCGGCCGTGGGTCGTCGCGCGCCGAGCGCGCGGCCGGTTCGGGATGGGCCCGGCGACGCTGAGCGTGGACGGGGAGCCTCTCGAGAGGCTCCTATCCGGGGAAGGCCGCTCGAGCCGCGAGGAGCCGGGCCTGCGCTGGGCGGCCCGCAAAGCCTACATGCTGGCGCGGCTGCGCGTCTACGTGCTGGGGACGCTCGTCGAGACGCTGGAGGGAGAGGACGCCTTCGAACTCGACGGCGCGCTGGGGCTGGACGACGCCGAGCTCGACATCTCCCAGACTTCCGTCGTCCGGGGCCCGAAGTTCACGAAGCTCCTCGCCCGCATCCGCCAGAGCAT
>SCTT01000278.1 GCA_004322435.1 bacterium | reverse complement strand
TGCCGTACCAGCCGAGCAGGGTCCAGCGGCCGTCGTTGGCCCAGCGCGCCGAGAGCCCGGGATAGTGGGACTGCCACGCGCCGCGCGCCGCGGCCATGAGCGGATAGCCGGCGCAGAACATCGACGCGGTGAGCGCCGCCGCCAAGAACAGGCCCAGGCGCGGGCGCTCGCCGAAGACGCCGGGCTCCCCGGCCTTCACGCCGCCCTCCGCGCCACGGTCTCGGGCCCGCGGCCCAGCCAGGTCGTGGCGAAGGCGAAGAGGAACCAGCGCAGGTAGTCGAGCATCCACGCGGCGATGCGGAAGCGGCTCTTGCCCTCGCGCCGCTCGATCCAGGCCGCGGGCAGGCGCTCGACGCGCAGGCCCAGCCGGTGGCATTTGACGAGGAGCTCCAGGCTCCAGGAGAAGCCGCTCTTGGACTCGACGGGCAGCGAGCGCAGGACCTCGCCCGAGAACATCCGGAACCCGTTGGTGGGGTCGTCGACCGGAAGCCGGGCGGCGTGGCGCAGCGCGAAGGCGGAGAGGCGCACCAGCACGTATTTCAGGAGCGGGCAGCCCTCCATCCGGCCGCCCGGCATGAAGCGGTCCGCGCAGACGACGGCCGCGCCGCCTTTGACGAGCGCCGCCATCTCGTCGATGAGCGGGGCGTTGTAGTCGTCGTCGGCGGGGAGCATCAGGACCGCCGGGGCGTCGGCGGCGGCGAAGCCCGCCATCACCGCCGCGTGGACTCCCCGCCCCGGGTTCTTCACGGCCTTGATGGCCAGCCCGCCGCCCAGGGCCTTGAGCGCGGGGAGGGTGTCGTCTGAGTCCGAGTCGTGGCAGACGAGGAGGCGCAGAGGGGTCTTCACCTCGCGGCGCAGCGCGTCCAAGACGGCGCCGATGTTGGCGCCCTCGTTGTAGACGGGCATGACGATGTCGAGGTCCGCCACGGGGCTCTTGTACCAAAACCGTTCACGGGCCCGCCATTGCCGCCCCCCGGCGTTTCCGCTATCCTCCGTACGCATGCGCGCGTACGCCCGTGTACTCATAGGGGCCGGGGCGGTCGTCCTCGCCCTCTGGGGCCTCGACTGGTGCCTGCCCGCCCGCGCCCGCCTCGAGCTCGTGCTGCCGCCGGGCACGGACACCCCGGCCTTCCGCTCGGGCCTCGCCGGCGGCTGGGCGGACCTGAACCAGCGCCTGGGCCCGGACATCATCCTGAACCCCGAGAGCTTCTCCTACGGGTTCAAGGACAAGGCCGAGACGCCTCCCGGCTGGACCGAGGTCCCCGAGGTGCTCCGCAACTCGGCCCGCTCCTACTATCTGCGCTCGGGCCACGAGGACGAGCCGAACCTGCTGCGCGCGGTCGCGCGCCTCAAGCCCACCCTCGCGGGGCTCAACCCGCGCATCTACTTCTACGGCGGCGGCTACATGTACGCGCTGGCCGCCTGGACCGCCGTCGGAGCCGCGCTGACCCCGGCGCGCCTGGTGCGCGGGGTGGAGTGGTACATGGAGGAGCCCGCGCGGATGGCCTGGCTCTACCGTCTGGGGCGCTCCTTCTCGGCGGCGGCGTTCTTGGCCGTGGCCTGGCTCCTCTGGTCCACCGGCCGCCGCTTCTTCGGCGAGGACGCGGGCTTGGCGGCGGCGGCGTTGTGGTCCGCGAGCCCGGGCTTCGTGGTGCAGGCCCACTACATGAAGCCGCACCTGATGGGCGCCTTCCTCACCTTGGCCGCCTACCGCCTCGCCGCCGAGGCGCTCGAGCGCGGCCCGCGCTGGGGCGTGGCCGCCGGGGCCGCGGCGGGCCTGGCGGCCGGAGCGGTCAACCACCTGGGCACGGCGGCGGTCTTCCCGGCGCTGGCGGCCCTGATGCGCTGGCGCGCGGGGCGCCCGTGGCGCGGCGAGGCGGCGTGGCTTGGGGCGTCCGCGGCCGCCTGCGTCGCCGCGTTCCTCGCCTGCACGCCCTACCTCCTCACCGAGTTCTCGACGACCTCCGCGGCGATGCGCGCGGTGGGGCGCTTCGCGGGGATGAGCGCGGGCAACCTCTGGACCTTCGCCGTCTCCGGCCTCCCGGCGGCGCTCGGCGCGCCCACGGCCTTCCTGCTGGCCTGGGGGCTCGCCGCCGCCGCGCGCTCGCGCGGCGACGCGCCGCGCGTTTTGGCGCTGGCGGGCTTCGGGCTCCTCTATCCGACGGTCTTCCTCAACCAGTCCGCGGCCGGGCTCGACTCGGTGCGCTACTTCGGGGCCGCCGCGGTGGGCCTCCTGCTGGCCGGGGCGGCGGCGGCCGAGAGGGGCCGCGCGGGACTGGCGGCGGCGGCGCTCTGCGTGCTGGCCGCCGGCGCCCGCAGCGCGGTCATCGACTACAACCTCGCCCTCGACGCCCCGGGGACGTCCACGCGCGAGGCCGCGGGCGACTGGCTTACGCGGGAGGTCCCGGCCGGCGCCGAGGTGGGCCTGCTGCGCCTGCCCCAGCCCGCCAACGCTCCGACCTTCCGCTGGGACCGTTACCGCCTCGCCTTCTACGAGCCTTCCGCCTTCGCGGCGTTGGGGGACGGCGCGGCCGTGCCCGAGTGGCTGGTGCTCGCTTGCCCGTCCTACGACGACCGCCCGCTCGTCGGCGGCGTGCTCGCCCGGCGCTACGCGCTGGCGCGGGCCTTCCCGCAGTCCGGCCCGGCCTGGCTGCGGCCGCCCGACGGCCAGGGCTGGGGCAACCCTTTGATCGAGGTCTATCGGAGAGTCCCATGAAGAAACGCGTGCTCATCACCGGCGGCGCCGGGTTCATCGGCGTCAACGTCGCCCACCGCTTCCTGCGCCGCGGCTGGCGCGTGTCGGTCCTAGACGACCTCTCGCGCAGGGGCACCGACCGGAACATCCGCTGGCTGATGGGCGAGGGGGCCGTCGAGTTCACGCGCGCCGACCTGCGCAACGCCGCCTTCGCCGAGCGCTGGGTGCGCTCGCGCCTGGACGGGCTCGAGGCCGTCGTGCACCTGGCCGCCCAGGTGGCCGTGACCACGTCGGTGGCGGACCCGCGCACCGACTTCGAGAAGAACGCCCTGGCCAGCCTCAACATCCTCGAGGCCGTCCGGCGCTCGGGGAAGAAGCCCTTCACCTTCTACGCCTCCACCAACAAGGTCTACGGCGGGATGGAGCACGTGCGCACCGCGCTGAGCCGCGGCCGCTGGAGCTACGTCGGCCTCCCGCATGGGGTCTCGGAACGCGAGCCCATCGACTTCCACTCGCCCTACGGCTGCTCGAAGGGTTCGGCCGACCAGTACTTCCGCGACTACGCGCGCATCTACGGCCTGCCCACCGTCGTGTTCCGCCAGTCCTGCATCTACGGGCCGCACCAGCAGGGCAACGAGGACCAGGGCTGGCTGGCGCACTTCATGAAGATGGCCCAGGCGGGGAAGGGCGTGAGCGTCTACGGCGACGGCCGGCAGGTGCGCGACGCCCTCTTCGTCGAGGACCTGGTCGACGCCATCGAGGCCGCCTACATCCGCCGCGCTAAGGCGGCCGGCCGCATCTACAACGTGGGCGGCGGCCCGAAGAGCACGATCTCCCTGCGGGAGCTTTTGGCCTGGATCGAGAAGCGCTCCGGGCGGCCCCTGCCGGTGAGCTGGGGCCCGTGGCGGCCCGGCGACCAGAAGGTCTACGTGTCGGACATCCGCCTGGCCGGCCGCGAGCTGGGTTGGAGGCCGAAGACGGGGCTCGGCGCGGGCCTCGAGGCGCTCTGGTCCTGGCTGGAGCGCGGATGATCCTCTCGGTGATCGTCCCCTTCTACGACGAAGAGGCGGCGATCGAACCCATCCTGCGCCGGTGCATGGCCGCCGTCGAGGAGCTGCGCCGGGGGCGCCCCGACCTCGCCGAGGTCGAGGTCATCGCGGTCGACGACGGCTCCCGCGACGCCTCGGCCGAGCGCGCCGCGGCCGTGCCCGGGGTGCGCCTGGTGCGCCATGAGAAGAACCGCGGCTACGGGGCGGCGCTCAAGTCCGGCTTCGCCCAAGCGCGCGGGGGGTGGCTGGCCTTCCTCGACGCCGACGGGACCTGCTGCCCGCTCTCTCTGGGGGGCCTCCTCGACAAGGCGCTCGCCGAGCAGCTCGACGTCGTCATCGGCGCGCGCCTGCACCGCGGCAGCAAGATGCCGGCCTTCCGGGTCGCCGGCAACCGCGTCTTCCGCGCCCTGGTCAGGGCGCTCGGCGGGGCCGAGGCCAGCGACGTCGCCAGCGGCATCCGCGTGCTGCGCCGCGAAGCCTACGAGGAGCTCTCCCCCCTGCCCGACGGCATGGACTTCTCGCCCGCGATGAGCGCGCGCGCCCTCTTGGACCCCGCGCTGCGCCTGGGCGAGGCGCCGGTCTGGTATGACGGCCGCGTCGGGGATTCGAAGCTCTCGGCCCTGCGCGACGGCCTGCGCTTCGTGAAGGTCATCCTCGACGCCGGGCTCGTCTACCGCCCGCGGGCGTTCTTCGGCTGGTGCGCCGCGCTCCTCTCGGCCGCCGCCCTCCTCCTCTTCGCCTTGCCGCTCGGCGGGCCCGAGGCCCCGCTGGCCGCGGCGCTGCGCGGCTCCGCCGACGAGTGGATGTACTTCCGCGTCATCCTCATCGCGGTCTTCGTCTCGCTGGCGGCGTTCCTCACGGCCCTCGGCCTCGTCGCGCAGTCGCTGGTGGGCGTCATCCACCGCGGCCGCGACGGGGCCCTGGTAGGCCCCGGCAGGTCGGCGGCTCTCACGCGGCTCTTCCCGGCCGTCGGGTCGGCGCTGTTCGTCGTGGGCCTCGCGGCGAACGCGGCCCCGCTGGCGGCGTACTGGCGCACGGGGCACATCGCCCACGAGTACTGGCTCCGGCCCATCGTCGGCGGCGTGCTGACGGCGGTGGGCATCCAGCTAGCCGGCTTCTGGGTGGCGGCGCGCATCGCCGGCCTCGTCTGGGAGCGCCGCCGGGCCGGTTCCCCGCCATGAACCCGCGTCCCCGGGCCCTGGCCGCCGTCGTCCTGACCGCCTTTTTGGCGCGCGCCGCCGCCTGCTGGTTCCTGCCCGCGCCGCCGGCCGAGCATCGGGGCCTGCCCAACCCGGACAACTACGTGCGCCTGGGGCTCTCGCTCTTGGAGCACGGCTCGCTCCTCGAGCCCGACGGCCGCTGGTCGGCCGAGCGCGAGCCCGTCTATCCCGCCTTCCTCGCCGCGGGGCTTTCCGTCGCGCGCTCGGCGCGCTGGCTGCAGTTCCTGCAATGTCTGGTCGGAGCGGGCTCCGTGTGGCTGTTCTTCTTCCTGGCTCGGCGGGTGTTGGACGAACGCGGGGCGCTGCTGGCTTCGGCGTTCTTCGCCCTCCACCCGCAGTACCTGTTCTATGCCGCGACGCCGATGAGGGAGACCGTCCAGGCCGCGGTCCTCCTGCTCGGCCTGCTGGCCCTGGCGCGCGCCGCCGCGGCCCCCTCGGCCCGGGTGTACGCCTTGGCCGGGGCCGCCTCGGCGCTCGCCCCGCTCACTAACTCGGCCTTTCTGCCCTGGGCGCTCGGCGCGGCTCCGCTCGGGGTGCTGTGGGTCCACCGGGCCGCCCGCCGTCTGTCCCTGGCCTGGTGCGCGGCCTTCCTCGCGGGCGCGGCGCCGCTCTACGGGACCTGGGTCGCGCGCAACTACGCGCGCTTCGGGACGCTCGTCCTCGGCGCGACCACGGGCGGCGGCGGGAACCTTTACATGTACCTGATCGTCCCCAACGACGCGGCCGGCACGCCGGAGCAGGCCCGCATCGCCGAGAACGACCCGGGACTCAAGGAGCTCGCGGGGCTGGGGCTCTCGCCGGTCGAGTCCGACAAATGGCTCTACCGCCGGGCCGTGGCCCGCATCGCCCGGGAGCCCGGCCGCTTTTTGGGCCTGTGCGCGGGGAGGTTCTTCAAGTTGTGGCGCCCGGTCCCCTATAAGCGCGACTACGGGCACAACTGGCGCCTCATCGTGGCGGCGAGCCTGGCTTCCGACGCCTGGATGATCCCCGCCGCCGTCGCGGGCGTCTTCGTCGTGGGGCTGGCGGCCCCCGAGGCTGTCTTCCTGCACCTCTTCGTCCTCTCGACGAGCGCCGTCTTCGCCGTGCTGTGGGCGATGGTGCGCTACCGCCTGCCGCTGATGCTCGCGGTCTTCGTGTTCGCCGCGGCCGCCGTCATGCGCCTCTGGGACCGCCTGAGGGGGGGCCGGTGAGGCTGGAAGCGCCGGAGCGCCGTTTCCTCGGCGGGACGCTGCTCTTGGCTCTCGGCGTCCGGCTCGCGGCGCTCGTCGTCTGGGAGCGCCTGGGCCTGACCGAACGCCTGGGCAACGACCCCTACCCGCATTACGCCGAGATCCTCCTCGGCTGGCTGCCGCCCTCGCCCATCCTCACGCACCCGCCCGTCTACACCTTCTGGGTGGCGGGGCTCTACGCGCTGGCCCGCGCGCCGTCCCCCCTGCTCGTCCAGTCCGTCAACGTCCTGCTGGGCACGGCCGGCGTCGGGCTCTTCGCGCTGTGGGCCCGGCGGCGGCTGCCTCCGACCGCGGCGCGCGTCGCCGCTTTGTGGCTGGCCTTGGACCCCCTGCTGGTCTATTTCTCGCCTCAGCTGCAGTCCGAGCCGCTCTTCGTCGCCCTGCTCGCGCTCTTCTTTTTGGGCGTCGACTCCGCGGGCCCCGATCCGCGCCGTTCGGACGCGCTGGGCCTGGGGCTCTTGGGCGGCGTGCTGACTTTGACGCGCAGCGTGGTGACGGTCTACCCCGTCTTCCTGGTCGGCTCCATGCTCTGGGTGAGACGCTCGCTGCGCGGGGCCGCGGTGTGGCTCTTGCTCTTCGCCGGTTGGGCCGTCCCGCCGACGCTCTGGGGCCTGCGCAACCTCCACGTGCACGGCCAGTTCATCCCGCTGGCGACAAACGGCGGCTGGACGATGTGGGAGGGCTTCACCACCGACCGCGACGAGGTGGCCCGGCGCCCCTATGAGATGCGGGAGGAGGTCGCCCGGCTGGGCTTGAGCGACGAGGGCGACTTTTTCCGCATCGGGCGGCACTTCTCGGACAAGCTCAAGGCCTTCGTGCGCGAGAACCCGCTCGCCGCGGCGCGCATCGTCGCCGGCAAGGCCCTGCTCTTCTGGCGCCCCTGGGTGTACGACCCGTACCCGGTTCCGGTGCGCTGGGCGGCGGGGGTCTACTTCTCGGCGCTGTTTTTGCTGGCAGGCTTCGGGGCCTGGTCTTTGCGCGGCGACCCCGGCTGGGCGCCGGTCTGGGCCCTCGTCATCAACCTCTCGGCCCTGCACGCGGTGATGTTCACGTCGCTGCGCTACCGGACGCCCTTGGAGCCCTTCCTCGTCTGCCTGGCGGCCCAGGGCCTGACAAAGTTGCTGCCGGGCGCTCGCAAACCCGGCGTCTAGATGAATTGGGATTTAGCCCAGTCCAGATAGCGGGAGACGTCTTTGACCAGGGAATCGCAGTCCGTTTGGTTGAAGGAACGGCTCTCGTATTCGACCAGGTTCTTGAGGCCGAGGACCCGGCCGAGGCGGCGGAGCTGGTCGTCGAGCTTCTCCTTGGCGACGCGGCTCGAGAGCTTCGCGCGCAGGATGTCGACGACGACGTGGTGGTCTTCGGCGGCGGAGCGTTGGCCTGCGAGCTTGCCGAGGACGGCGTCCGTCGCCGAGATGGAGGCATGGATGCCCGCGAGCGCGGCGGCGTTCCAGCGCCCGGCGCGGTACTCGTCGAGCATCGACGACTCGAATTCCTTTGCTTTATCGAGATAAGAAGACGCTTCGGTCGGCGAAACGGCGCGCACGCGCTGGGCCTTACGGGACATCGCGCAGGACCTCGGCCAACGGCTTCCCGTGCAGGAGGACGGCGTCCTTCACCATGTTGCGGACCAAGGGGTCCTTTTCGTCGAAACGCGCGGCTAGCTCGCCGGACCCTAGAACATAGGGCTCCAGCCGGATGCCGAACTTGCGGCGCAAGGCGGGGGCCTCCTTGATTATTTTTTCCCGGACGCGGCACGCGGAGCGGGAGTCCTTTACCACGACCAGGAGGTCCATGTCGCTGTCTAGGCTCCGCTGGCCCCGGGCCATGCTCCCGAACCAGGCGATGGTGACGACATGGTCGCCGCGAATGGTCCGGGAGATCGAGAGCGCGATGGATTCCGGGGTCGACTTTTCCTCGTCCAAGGCGATGCCCAGCCCGGAGCTATAGAGATGGAATCCGCGGTTGATCGAGAAGATGTGGTTGTTCCCGACCTCCTTCATGTCGATGATCCCGATCCTTACGAGGTCCGCGAGGGCGAGCTGCGCCGAGCGCGGGGCCAGGCCGGCGCGGCGGGCGACCTCGCGGCCGTTCAACCCGGAGTCGGCCCCGGACAGCGACCTCAGGACACAGACCTTGGCCCGGCTTCCCAGGATTGCGTCGAGCTGGCGTCGGATGGGATGGTGCTGTTTCATATACGATTGACTAAAATATTATACAGGCATTCCTCCGGGGCGCAAGGGGGCGCGGGTGTCCCCCGGAGCCCCACCGAAAGGCGTGAAGGTTCGGAGCCGCGGTCGTTCCATCCATTTACTTCTTCTTGTAGACAACGCCTTCGTTAGAGCCAATCCTGATTCCCGTAAATGAATATTCGACGGGCAATACAACGAGCCCATTCGTCTTTTCCCAATATTCTGGATTTCTTCTATGAAGCCCATCATTTACCGATAGAAACCCATCGAATGTAATTTCACCGGACTGAAGGCTGTACCGCCATGTGCCGGTTGCCACGTCGACCCGAGTGGGCGAATTCGCAGTTACAACTTGATGGAATGTGTTGTCTGATGCGAGTTCCAGCGACTCATTCGCGACCGAGTAGTCGGCCGAATAGGCTCCAATGAGTTCCGTTTGGCTTCGCGGGGCACAAGCCAGACCAGTGGCCACGAGGCATAGTAAGGAGGCGGCATAGATTCCTGTTGGTCACAGGCGCACCCGTTAATTTTCTCCGTCCACGGAGTCGATGTTAAACTTTGAGAATTTGAGGACGGGTTGTTTCATTAGGCTCTGCGACCTCGGCGCCCTAGACGGGGTCTGAGCTCAGCCGCAGCTTGAGCAGCCACCACAGCGCGATGACCCCGTCGGTCCAGCGGATCTTCTTGCCCTCGGCGATGGTGCGCGGGTTGTAGGCGATGGGGAGCTCGAGGATCTTCTTGCCGCGCCGCAGCGTCTTGGCCGTCGCCTCCGGGCAGAATTCGAAGCCCTCGCATTCCAAGCGCAGCGAGCGCAGGAACTCGGTCCGGAACAGCTTGTAGCAGGTGGGCTCGTCGGTGATGGTCTGCCCGTAGAGCAGCGACGTCCACAGCGAGACCAGCCGCCCGCCCCAGTAGTAGCGCTGGTACGAGAAGGAGTTGTCGGCGTTCAAGATGCGCGAGCCGAAGACCACCTCGGCCTCGCCGGCGAGGGCGGGCTTGAGCAGGCGCGGGATGTCGGCCGGGTCGTACTCGAGGTCGGCGTCCTGGACGATGACCCACTCGCCGCGCGCGGAGGTCAGGCCGGTCCGGATGGCCGCGCCCTTGCCGCGGTTGGCGGGATGGCGCAGGAGGCGCACCTTGGGGTCTTTCAAACCCTCGACCTTGGCGGCGGTGGCGTCCTGCGAGCCGTCGTCGACCACCACCACCTCGTAGTCGACGCCGAAGTCTACGGTCGCCAGGCGCTTGAGGATGGCCGCGATGCTGGCTGCCTCGTTGTAGGCGGGGACGATGATGGTGAGCTTCACGGGAAAGGGCAGTTTACCCTAATATGATATCTTTCGTGACTGCGTCGGATGGCGAGCAATCCAGTGTTTTTTTGCGACCGTAGGGACCCTGATTCGGCCGGTCGTTGCGCCCTGGCCTTAGGGCTTGGGCTCGCCGCCTTTTCCCTGCGTTTTACAGGCCTTTGTTGGGGCTTCCCGGCCCTCTTAAACGGCGACGAGCCGCACCTCGTCAACATCGCGGTCTCCTTCGGCCGCGGCAGCCTCAACCCCGGCCTCTTCAAATACCCCACGCTCTGGATGTACGTCCTC
>SCTT01000277.1 GCA_004322435.1 bacterium | reverse complement strand
CCGTCGCGCTTCTTGGCGATGAGGTCCAGCATCCGCATGCGCTTACACCTTTTCTAAGAGGTCGGTCGCGAGGTCCTTGAGCTTGCCGGCCATGCGCTGCCCGAGGGCCAGCACGTCGTGGTGCGTGAGCGTCTCTTTGAGGATGCCGGCGGCCATGTTCGAGACCCAGGACAGGCCCAGCACCTTGACGCCGCACTGGCGGGCGACGATGACCTCTGGGACGACCGACATCCCGACGACGTCGCCGCCGAGCAAAGAGAACGCGCGGATCTCGGCGGGCGTCTCGTAGGACGGCCCGGGAGCCGCGACGTAGACGCCCTCGCGGGCGTTGATCTTGAGGCGCCTGCAGGAGGCGAGAGCCAGCTTGCGCAGGTCCTCCGGGTAGGCGCCGCCCATGTCGGGGAACATGTCGCCGAACTCGGAGGTGTGGTAGCCGTGCAGGGGGTTGTGGCCCAGGTAGTTGATGTGGTCCTTGAGCACGCAGACCGAGCCGGGGGGGAGGGTCTTGCGCATCGAGCCCACGGCCGAGGTCAGGATCAGGGTCTTCACACCCAAAGCGGCGAGCACGCGCACCGGGCGCGTGATGGAGGCCATCTCGTGGCCCTCGTAGTGGTGGTAGCGGCCCTGCATGATGGCGACCGGCAGCGCGCCCCCTTTGCGCTTGAAGGTGCCGAGCAGGAGCTTCCCGCTGTGGCCCTTCACGGTGGGCATGGGGAAGCCGGGGATGTCGGTGTAGGCCACCTCGACCTTGCCTTCGAGGTCGGGGATGGAGGCGCCCAGGCCGCTGCCCAGCACGATGGCGACGCGCGGCGCGGGGGCCAGCGCACGCAGCATCTCGGCGGCGCGCTTGACGGTTTCGAGGGTCTCTTGTTGGCTGTTCACGGGACCCGATTCTATCATTGTTGCTCCCGGGTGTCAGTGTTTCGGAAGTTTCGGAAGTCGGGCGTTTCCGAAAGTTCCGAAACACTGACACCGGAGATTTGCTCTTTGCTACAGTATGTCCATGCCCACCGCCACCGCTCCGTCGACGGACTACCGCACCCTGACGCGCGTCCTTAGGGCCGACATCATCAAGATGATCGAGGCCGCCGGCTCCGGACACCCGGGCGGCTCGCTCTCCGTCATCGACCTGCTGACGGTGCTCTACGACAAGCACCTCGCCCACCGGCCCGCGGAGCCGAACTGGCCCGACCGCGACCGCCTCATCCTCTCGAAAGGCCACGCCTGCCCCGCGCTCTACGCGGTGATGGCCCACCACGGCTACTTTCCCAAGGAGCAGCTCCTGACGCTCCGCAAGCTCGGCAGCCCGCTGCAGGGCCACCCCGACCGCCTGCGCCTGCCCGGCATCGAGCTCTCCACGGGCTCGCTCGGCCAAGGGCTCTCGGTCGCGCTGGGCCTGGCGCTCGCCGCCAAGATGGACAAGAAGGCTTGGCGCACCTGGTGCGTGCTCGGCGACGGCGAGATGCAGGAAGGCCAGTGCTGGGAGGCCCTGATGGCCGCCCCCAAGTTCAAGCTCGACAACCTCGTCGCCATCGTCGACTACAACGGGGGCCAGATCGACGGGCCCGTCTCCGAGGTCTTGGACCTGGAGCCTCTGGCCGACAAGATCCGCGCCTTCAACTGGCGCACCCTCGTCGTCGACGGCCACGACCATGCCGCCGTCGACGCGGCCTTCGCGGACGCCCGCAAGGGCGGCGACGGCCGCCCCGTCGCCATCGTCGCCAAGACCAAGAAGGGCAAGGGCGTCTCCTTCATGGAGCACCCCTACGAATGGCACGGCAAGGCGCCCAACAAGGAAGAGGCCGCCCGCGCCCTCCAGGAGCTCTCCCATGGCTAAGGCCACCCGTCAGTCCTTCGGCGAAGCGCTGGCCAAGGTCGGCGAGACGGACCCGCGCCTCGTCGTCCTCGACGCGGACCTCGCCAAGTCCACCGGCACGGGGCCGTTCCTCAAGAAGTTCCCCGCCCGCCACTTCGAGATGGGCATCGCCGAGCAGAACATGATCGGCGCCGCCGCCGGATTGGCCCTGGCCGGGAAGGTGCCCGTCGCCGCCAGCTTCGCCTGCTTTTTGGTCAATCGCCTCGAGACCATCCGCGTCGCGGTCAGCTACAACAAGACGAACGTCAAGCTGGCCGGCACGCACGCCGGCATCGGCATCGGCGACGACGGCACGTCGCAGATGGGCTTGGAGGACGTCGCCGCGATGCGGGCCCTGCCCTACTTCACCGTCCTGCAGCCGGCCGACGACCTCGAGGCCCGGCAGATGACCGAGTGGATGGTCGCCCATGAAGGACCCGTCTATATCCGCTTGACGCGCCAGGTCGTGCCCGACGTCCACGGCGAAGGCTACCGCTTCGCGCCCGGCAAGGCCGACGTCGTCTTCGAGCCCGCCGCGCCCAAGGGCGGCCAAGGGAAGCTCCAGGCCACCGTCTTCGCCTCGGGCGGCACGGTGGGCCCCGCCGTGGAAGCCGCCAAGGACCTGGCCGCCAAGGGCTTCCGCGCCCGCGTCGTCAACGCCGGCTCCTTGATGCCCTTCGACGGAGAGGCCGTCGCGAAGGCCGCGGCCGAGAGCCAGCGCATCGTCACCGTCGAAGACCACAACGTGACGGGCGGGCTGGGCTCGGCGGTCTGCGAGGCCCTGGGCGAGCGCGGGTTGGCCTGCCGCGTGGTGCGTTTGGGGCTGACGACCTTCGGCGAGTCCGCGGCCGGCGGCGAGCTCTACGAGAAGTACGGCCTCTCCGCCCCGCACATCGTCGAAGCCTGCCTCAAGAACCTCGACTAAGGTGGGCGCCGCCGCCCTGCTCGTCGCCCTGTGGGCGGCCCCGGCGGCGGCGCAGATCCCCTACAGCCCGCTGTTCACGACCCCGGGCGAGCGCGTCGTCTCGCTCAACCTCGGGCTCGCCCAGCCG
>SCTT01000276.1 GCA_004322435.1 bacterium | reverse complement strand
CGAGCCCAAGCAGGGCGAGGCGGGCGGGGCGCCCATCGGCCCCGGCGGCTGCACGTCCGCCTCCGAATGCCAGCAATACTGCGCCGACCCCGGGCATTCCAAGGAGTGCCAGTCCTTCGGGTTCTCCGAGCGCAAGCGCATCATCGCGCGCATCTCGGAGGCGCCCGACGAGGTGTCGGGCTGCATCGAAGAGGCCGTCGGCGAGAAGCCCTACGCGCGCTTCATGGCGGGCAAGTCCGACGTGAGCCCTCGGCTCGCGAAGGCGATGCAGCAGTGCTTCCAGGCCGCGGAAGGGGAGACGGGCCCCAAGCCGACGCAGAGCTCGGGGGGGAACAGCCCCCGCCCCGGCGGCTGCTCGAGCCCGGCCGCGTGCACCCAGTACTGCTTCCAGGTGGCGCACGCGCCCGAGTGCCTTAAGTGGAAGGACCTGCCGCCGCAGTTCAGGACGCCGCTGGAGCAGATGGTCCGCGACGGGCACTGAGCGAGCCGACAACGACGCAATTTACGCGCCTCGGGCGCGTGCCCTCGAGGATTGCCGACATCGGCAATCCTCGAGGTCCCTCTCAATGAACGACGAGTATCATCAATTCAGGACGGTCCCATCCAAGGCTAATGGTGATAAATTCTGGTTTGGTGGAAAGACGGACCTTCATAAACGGCACGGATCCGTCATGAACTCCCGCTCCGCCGTTCATTGAGGAGAGGTTCGAGGATTCCCGTATGAGGAATCCTCGAACCCACGCGCCCGAAGCGCGTAAATCGCGCCGTTTCAGCCGTCGCTAACGGAGGATCTCTCTCGAAATGACCAGCCGCTGCACTTCCGACGTGCCTTCGTAGATCCGCGTGACCCGCGCGTCGCGGTAGAGCCGCTCGACGGCGAACTCGCGCACGTAGCCGTTGCCGCCGTGCACCTGAACGGCCTCGTCGGTGACGCGCGCGGCGGTCTCCGAGGCGAAGAGCTTGGCCATCGAGGCCTCGCGGGTCGCCTTGCCGGAAGAGATGGCGTGCGCCGCGCGCCAGGTCAACAGCCGCGCGGCGTCGATGCCCACAGCCATGTCGGCGAGCTTGAACTGGGTCGCCTGGAACTGCGCGAGGAGCTTCCCGAATTGCTTGCGCTGCTTGACGTAGGAGAGCGCCTCTTCGAAGGCGGCCTGGGCGATGCCCACCGACTGGGCGGCGATGCCGATGCGGCCCGAGTCAAGGAGCGCCATGGCGACCTTGAAGCCCTCGTGCTCCGCGCCGAGGAGGTTGGCGACGGGGACGCGGCAGTCGCGGAAGGAGACCTCGCGGGTGTCCGAGCCGCGCATGCCCATCTTCTTCTCCTTCTTGCCCAAAGACATCCCGGGCGTGCCCTTCTCGACCAGGAGGCAGGACACGCCCTGGTTGGCCTTGTCGGTGGAGACGAAGACCACGAAGACCTCGGCGAAGCCGGCGCTCGAGACCCAGGCCTTCGTGCCGTTGAGCACATAGGAGTCGCCGTCGCGCACGGCCGAGGTCGTGAGGCCCTTGGCGTCCGAGCCCGCGCCGGGCTCCGAGAGGCAGTACGCGCCGATGCGCGTCCCCGCGGCCATCGCCGGCAGGAACTTCTTCTTCTGCTCGGGCGTGCCGGCGTGGAGCAAAGCGCCGCAGGCCAGGGAGTTATGCACGGTCAGGCAGATCTGGAACGGCGCGCAGCCGCGGGCGAGCTCTTCCATCACGCACGCGTAGGCGACGGGGTCCAAGGCCAGGCCGCCGAATTCCTCGGGGACCATCAAGCCGAAAAATCCCAAAGACGCCGCCTCTTGGTAGACGGCGGGGGGGATGGCCTCCTCCTCGTCCCAGGCGTGCGCGCCGGGTTTAAGGCGCTTCTCGGCGAACTCGCGCGCCGTCTCGCGGGCCGCCTTCTGGTCCTCGGAGAGCTCGAAGCCGTTCATGCCGCGCTCCAGTCGTAGAAGCCCTTGCCGGTCTTCTTGCCGAGGCGCCCCGCCTCGACCAGCTTGCGCAAGAGGGGGCAGGGGCGGTACTTGGGGTCGCCCAGCCCGTCGTGGAGGATTTCGAGGATGGACAGGCAGGTGTCCAGACCGATGAAGTCGGCCAGCTGCAGCGGTCCCATCGGGTGGTTCATCCCGAGCTTCATCACCGTGTCGATGTCCTCCTTGGTCGCGACGCCCTCCATCAGGGCGAACACGGCCTCGTTGATCATCGGCATCAAAATGCGGTTCGAGATGAAGCCCGGGTAGTCCGACGAGGCGGCCGGGGTCTTGCCGAGCTTGACGGTGAGCGCCTTCACGGTCTCCAAGGTGTCTTCGGAGGTCTCGACGCCCTTGATGAGCTCGACGAGCTTCATGACGGGGACGGGGTTCATGAAGTGCATCCCGACGACCTTGGCCGGACGCTTGGTGACCGCGGCCAGGCGGGTGATGGGCAAGGAGGAGGTGTTCGAGGCGAGGATGGCCTGGGGGCCGCAGGCGGCGTCCAGCGCTTCGAAGACCTGTTTTTTCAGCTCGAAGCGCTCCGGAACGGCCTCGACCACCAAATCGGCCGAGGAGGCCGCGGTCAGCGCGCCGGCCGGCGCGATGCGTGCCAGGGCGGTCTTGGCGTCGGCCTCCGACACCGTGCCCTTCTTCACCTGGCGCTCCAGGTTGGCGGCGATGGAGGCCATGGCCTTGTCGAGGACGGCCGGGGCCACGTCGATGAGGGTGACCGGGAACCCGGCCAAGGCGAACACGTGGGCGATGCCGGAGCCCATTTGACCGCCGCCGACGACCGCGATGTTTCTGACGTTCATGGGCGCATTCTATATAATCGCCGGCAATGGCGATTACGGCGCGCAGGTGGCTCGGACCCGGCCTGACCTTCGTCCTTGCCTCCCTCTTCTTCGCGCGCCTGCACGCGGTCAGCGGCGGGCCGACCGACCGCGACGCGTTCTACCACGCGCGCGTCGCGTCGTACCTGCCCGAGCGGGGCCTCTCGCGGAGCTTCCCTTGGACGGTTGCCTCCACCTGGGCGAAGCGCTACTGCGACAAGGAGTTCCTCTACCACGTCTACCTGGCCCCGTTCGCGCTGGGCGAGGAGCCGCTCGCGGGGGTGCTGTGGGCCTCCGTCTTCCTGAGCGCCGCCGTGTTCGCGGGATTCCATTGGCTCATCCGCGAGGAGGGCTGTCCCGCGGCCTGGGCGTTCACCTTGCTCTTGGCCGGCGCTGCGGGGCCGTTTTTGCTGCGCATCTCCTACGTACGTCCCCACGTCGCGGCGGTCCTCCTCGTCCTGGCGGCGTGGCGCGCGCTGATGCGGGGCGACGTACGGTGGCTATCGGTCCTGGGCTTCGCGCTCTCGTGGACGTACTCGTTTCCTCCCATCCTCCCGGCGTTGGCTTTGGCTTACGCGGTCGGGGCCGCCGCCGTCGGCGAGGGCCTCGCCTGGCGGCCCGTCGCCGCGGCGGCCGGCGGCGTGCTCGCGGGCCTCGTCTTCCATCCCTTCTCGCCCAACTCGCTCGACAGCATCGCCACGTACTTCCAGGTGGTGCGCATCGCGGCGCTCGAGAGGAGCCTGGCCGCCGTCGAAGTGGGCCGCGAGCTGGCGCCCTACTCGACGCGGGGGTTCTTGCAGCTCCACGCCCCGATGGCGGGCCTGGTCGCCGGCCTCACCGCGCTCGGCTGGGGGACCACGAAGCGCCTCGGCGGGGCCGCCGCCGGGACGTTGGCCGCCGCCTGGGCGGCCCTCGTCGGCACGATGGTCTTCCCGCGCTTCGTGGAATACGCGGCGCCGCTCTCGGTGCTCGCCGCGGCGCTGGCGGCGCGGGATTTGGCCAAGCAGGGGGGGCGCGAGGCCCTGGAACGCGCGGCCAAGGCCAACCCCACGGCCTTCGGACTCGGCGCCGGCGGCCTGCTGGCCGTGGTCCTCGGCGCGGCGCTGACCTCCGCGGCCTACGCGTACTCGCTCGGCACGGGAAACGACGGGCCGCGCTTCCGCGGCGCGGCGGGCTGGTTCTCGGAGAACCTCAAGCCCGGCGAGACGGTGGTCAACCTCTGGTGGGACGACCTCCCCGAGCTCTTCTACGATGCCCCCGCCCAGCGCTACCTCGTGGGCCTCGACCCCACCTACATGCTGCGCTGGGACCCCGAGAAGGCCCTGCGCCTCGAGGCGATGCGCGGCGGGCGCATCCCGCTCGACCCCGACTGGCTGGCCGACGCGTTTCAGGCCCGCGTGATGGTGCTGCGCGCGCCCTACACGCGCTACTACCCCCAGCTCGACTGGAAGCTCTGGCAGCCGGTGTACGCGGACGCGACGGCCGCGGTCTACGCGCTGCGCGGGCCGCAGGGGCCTTCGCCCCGCGCGTACCCGCCGGCGCCGCGCTACGGGCCGGAGCGGCCGGAGGCGAAGTGACAGACGACGAGGGGGCCCGCCTCGTCGGAACCGGGACCTTCAAGGTCGACCGGGCGCGCGCGCTCGAGAAGATCCGCGCGTACCGCAGCGGCTCGCTCGGGGCCGTGTTCCTCTTCATCCGCGCCGCCGCGGCGTCGGGAGCGAAGGAGTTCACGGTCGAAGAGGCCGAGGACTCGCTGACCCTGCGCTGGGACGGCGCGCCTTTGGGGGCATCCTTCTTCGAAGACCCGTACCGGGAGCTCATCGGGGAATCCTCCGAGAGCGACCCCGCTTCGCGTTGGACGGCCCTCGCGCTGCTCCACGCCTTCGGGCCGGACGTCGAGGTGGTCACGGTGGAGTCCGGCCCGGAAGGAGCGCGACGCCTGCTGGCTGCCGCGGAGCTGGGCGAAGAGCGGCAGAAGCCCGGGATGGGCTCCGGCGGGACGGTGGTGCGCGTCTGGGCCCCCCGTTGCGACCGCCTCTGGTGCCACCCGTTCTCCGCCGAGGCGAGGGAGCGCGGCTTCGGGGTCGTCTGGAGCCGCCTCCGCCTGGAGTTCCCCTATGCCCGCCTTGCCGCGCGCAAGGCGGCTGAGGGCGGAGAGAGCGGGCTCGCCGTCGAATGGGAGGCGGGCGCCGTACGCTGCCGCCTCGCCGTCCCGGAGCGCGTCGAGGCCGCGCCGTCCGTCGCCGTCTACGCCGGCGGGGTCCTGGCCGGCTTCCTGGACCGCGTCCCGGGCCTTCCGAGCGCGAGAGGCTGGCTCGACGACCCGGCGCTCCCGCTCGACGCCTCGCACGTTTCGTACGTGGACGGCGAGCGGCTCGCGGAGCTCTCCAGGGGCCTCGCCGCCGGCTCCGGCGGGTTGGTCGAGGCCGTGCGCCGCGTGCTCGCCGACGGCCTGCCGGGAACCGTGGCCCTGCTGCGGGAGGACGGCTGGCACCTGCGGCTGTGGCGGCGCCGCCTCCACGGCCCGACGGTCGAAGGCGAGCTCGAGTCGCTCTTCCAGTATCAGCGAGACTCCGTCAAGGCGGCGACCGCCCGCCGCGTCGTCGACCTCGCCCAGGCGATGCTCTGGCTGCGCCGCCTGACCGTCGCCGCCCCGAACGGCTCCTCATTCGCCCTCGACGACGCGCCAGTCGCCTTCGGCCCGGGCCTCGAGGTCATGACTTTGGCGTCGCTGCGCGCCGCCGCGCGCCAGGGTCTGACATACGCCCGAGACGTCGGCACCACGGCCCCGGCGCCGGCGGTCTGGGAAGACGGGGCGGTCCGGGAATTCTGGGAAATGCTCAAAGCCCCATGAAGGTCCTCGTCTCGGCCTTCGAGCCCTTCGGCGGCCGCCGGGTCAACGCCAGTTGGGAGCTGGCGCGGCGCCTGCCGCCGTGCGTGGGCCGTCGCGAGGTCCGCACCGTGCGCCTGCCCGTCGTCTACGGAGCCTCTTGGCCCGTCCTAGGACGCGCGCTCGCCGAGTTCAAACCCGACGCCGTGGTCGCCTTGGGCGAGGCGCCGGGGAAGGGCTTCCGCCTCGAGCGTGTCGCGGTGAACCTGCGCGACGGCGGCGTAGACAACTCGGGCCGCAAGGCGGAGGGGGAGGCGTTGGCGCAGGGCGCGCTGTCGGCCTATCTCTCGACCTTGCCGCTTTCCCGCATCGCCGCCGCCCTGAGGCGCGCCCATGTCCCCGCGGAGGTGAGCCTCTCGGCGGGCACGTACCTCTGCAACGAGACCTTCTTCTTCCTGATGGTGTCCGCCGCCGGAGGCTCCTGCCCGCGCGGCGCCGGCTTCATCCACGTGCCGCGCGACGCCCATCAGCGCTGGCCGAACGCGCTGCGGACAGTCCTCAGCGCCCTTTAAAAGCGGAATTTAGTTCCGAAACGTGCCTGACCCTTTGGTTCTCAGAGGGAGGCGACTTTCAGGGGGTCCACGGGGCGGCCGCCGCGGCGGACCTCGTAGTGGAGGTGCGGGCCGGTGGACTGGCCGGTGGAGCCGACGCGGCCGATGACGCGCCCGGCGGTCACGGTCTGGCCCGCGCGGACGCCGTAAGAGGAGAGGTGGCCGTAGAGCGTCTCGGTGCCGGAGGCGTGCTGGATGACGATGGCGTTGCCGTAGCCGCCCTTCCAACCCGCCGAGACGACCTTGCCTTCGCCGGCCGCCATCACCGCGGTGCCGTAGGCGGCGGCGTAGTCGACGCCGGTGTGGTGCTTCCACTGCTTCTTGATGGGGTGGAAGCGCGAGCCGAAGTTCGACGAGATGCGGGAGAAGCTCGCGAGCGGGGCCCGCAACAGGTTCTCCTTGGCCCACTCGTAGGCCTTGCCCGCGTAGTTCGACACGCCCTCATACACATAGGAGCCGGCCGAACGGACCGCCGAGACGCCGCGGTCGGCGGTGCGCGCCACTTCGCGGACGGGGGCCCGCCACCAGGGCTCGGGGAATGACGTCGACCCAGGCAGCGGCGGGGCGGCGCTGTCGCGGTTGAAGGTGATGGGGAAGTTGGTGCCGTTGCGCCAGTTCGGGCCCTGCGCCGCACGCTGGCCTTCGGCGGCCCAGAAGGCCTGCGGCGAAGAGGGGTCGCCGGAAGAGGGGAAGTTGTAGCCCGCCGGCCCGCCCGCGAAGCCGGGGCCGGCCGCGGCCGCCGCCGGGGTGTTGCCGCCGTCGAAGAAGCTCTCGAAGAAGCCGGGGGAGTTCCTGACCTCGGCGGCCGGCAGGGCCTTCTCCACCTTGGTCACCTCGGCCGAAGCGACGTCCGAGCCGACCTTGATCTTCTCGGCCGAGCGCCCGTAGCGCGGGTCGGTGATGAGGAGGCGGCCCGGGAAGCGGGCGGCGAGGGCGTTTAAGGACTCGACGCACTGCTCGGGGGTCTTCTTGCCGCGGTGCCAGCGCAGCGTGCGGTCGCCCTGGTCGTCGGTCCAAAACTGCAGGCGCCCGCCCAGTTCGGCGGCGGCCTGGTCGGCTTCTTCCTTAAGAGAGGGCTTGGGGGCCGGGGTGCCGTCGAAGCCGGCGGTCTCGGGAGGGTCACCGGCCAAAGTGATGCGGACCTTCTTCTCGCGGCAGGCCCGCTCGATGGGCGTGGGCTCCTTCTTGGGCTCCCGGTCGTTTCCCTTCTCGCGCGCCGACGCGGGCAGGGACAGGAGCAACGCGCCGAGGAGGGGGAGGGGCCGCATGTCCCAAGGATAAGCCGAAAGGGCCCAGAGCGCCAGCCTCGGAGGGCCTAGGGGAAAATGGGCCCTAGGGCCTAGACGGTCTTGGGGCTCAGCGCGCCCGCGTAATGGCAGGCGACCAGGTGCTCGGGCGAGACGCCGGGGCCGGTCTTGAGCTCGGGGACGTCGGTGCGGCACTTGGGCTGGGCGTAGGGGCAACGCGTGTGGAAGCGGCAGCCGGGCGGGGGATTTCTCGGGCTGGGCACGTCGCCTTCGAGCACCGGCTTGTCCTCGATGCTGCGCGACGGGTCGGGCTCGGGGATGGAGGCTAAGAGCGCCTGCGTGTAAGGGTGCAGCGGCTTATGGTGCAGCTCGTCGGCGTCGGCGAACTCGACGACCTTGCCCAGATACATCACCGCGATGCGGTCGGAGACGTGCTTGACGACGGCCAGGTCGTGCGCGATGAAGACGTAGGCCATGCCCATCTCGCTTTGGAGCTTGAGGAGCAGGTTCAAGATCTGGCTCTGGATGGAGACGT
>SCTT01000275.1 GCA_004322435.1 bacterium | reverse complement strand
GCCTTGACCGCGTCGATGTCGCAGAGCTTGCCGAACGTGTGCTGGGCGATGACCGCCCGCGTCCGCGGGGTGATCTTCGTCTCGATGAGGCTCGGGTCGATGTTGTACGTCCCCGGCGCGATGTCGACGAAGACCGGGCGGGCGCCGCGGTAGAGGATGGCGTTCGGGACGACCACGCAGGTGAATGCGGGGAGGATGACCTCGTCGCCGGCTCCGATGTCCAGGGCCTCGAGGAGGCGGTAGAGGGCGTGACGTCCCGCCGCGAAGCTGAAGGCGCGGCGGGTCCCGGCGGCTTCGGCGAAACGACGTTCGTACTCCTCGATGGCGGGGCCTTCGAGCAGGGGCCCGAGCCCCGCCAGGCTCTTGAGGGCCGAGGCGCATTCGGCCCAGGTGTTCGTGCCCGAGAAGATGCAATACCTCACGGCCGGGGCCCCGCCGGCGGGGGGACGAGGGCCGCCAGGGTCCGCTCGGACACGGGGGCGAAGCACTCGTCTTTGAGCGCCGAGCCCCTGTCCCGGAGGCGGGCCAGCCCCTCGGGGGGCAAGGCGACGGCCGCGCGCACGGCCGCCGCGATCTCCGCGGCGGAGGCCCGCGGCGCGCCGAGGTCCGGGACATAGGCCAGCGGGTTGAAGCCCAGGCCGCAGAGGCGCGCGAGGACGACGACCGGCCGGCCCAGGCAGGCCGCTTCGACGAGGACGCCGGAGCTCGCCGAAAGGACGACCGAGGACTCCGCCAGAGAAGACCGAAGGTCCTTCGGACCTTCCTCCAGGGCGGGGGGCCAGGGCCGCCCCAAGGCCGCCTCGAGCTCTCGCCGGGTGTAGTCGGGGTGCAGGCGGACCCGCCAGCGCCTCACGCCCGTGTCCATGTCGAAGACGGGGCGCAGCGTCTCGACGAGCTCCACGGCTTCATCGAGGCGGTTGTGGAGCGCCAGCAGCGCCGTCGGGACCGCGGGGGCCGGCGGAAGCGGGGCCTCCTCCCACAGGTACTCATAGCGCAGGGCGGGGCCGACCTCGATGGGGATCCCGGAGCCGAG
Organism: bacterium; assembly: GCA_004322435.1. Classification (GTDB taxonomy): domain Bacteria; phylum Elusimicrobiota; class Elusimicrobia; order UBA1565; family UBA1565; genus SCTT01. The sequence continues at coordinate 9,479 of SCTT01000275.1, read as the reverse complement.
CGAGGCCAAGACGGAGGCTTGATGCCTCCCGCAGCAGACGATGCGGCGGGGCAGGACGCCGGCCTCCCGTTCGGCCGCCGTCGGGAGGTTCGCGACGTTGTTGGGGCTCGGGAGCATCGAGTAATAGCCGGCGTGGTCGGCGTCCGGAAACGCCTTGCGGCAGGCCGCTGCGAGGGCCTTCTCGTGGCGCTGGTTCTCGAACCAGCTCAGGACCAAGGCCGGCTTGAAGCCCGCGGCGGCCAGGCGGGGGATGAGGGCGTGGAGCAGGCGGGCCTCGAGCGATTCCCGGGAGCGGGCTTGGCGCCGGCGGACCGCCGCGAGGAGGGATGAGACGTCCAGGCCGTCGAGCGGGGGGGCCGTACGGGGCAGGGAGAGGCTCCGCCAGGAGCCCCGCCAGGCGGCTAGGTGGTCCGGCCAGTGGAGCCAGTCCTCGGGGAGTATGACCCGGGCTCCGCAGGCGCGCAAGGTCCGTACCGTCGCCAAGCGCGAGCGTTCCAGACCGACGAGGATGGGCAGGACCCAGACCTCGTAGCCTGCCGCCTCCAACTTTCCGTGAAGGCTCCTGAAGTAGCGGTCGGAGAACCGGCCTTCGTCGTCGAAGGATTCGGGGTGGACGAAGGTCGCGACGAGCGCGCGGGGTCTGGAAGAAGGAGGGAAGGCGGGTCCCCCCCGGCGCGTCAGGGAGCAGGCGAGGCGGGCGGAGGCCGTGGCCAGCGCCGTCTGAAGCGCTCGGGCGACGAGGAGGGCTCCTTGGACGGCCGCGTCCGCACGGCCGCCCAGGCCCGTCGCGGCCGACGCGGGAAACAGGAGGGCGCGGGCGGCGGCCAACAGGGGTCCGTTCCCGCAGACGACGGCTTGGGGAAGCCGCCCGGACTTCTCCCAGCGCCGCAGCAGCGAGAGGCAGCACGCCTCGAAGAAGAACGCGCTCGCCAGCGGGTTGCGTTCCGCGACGGTCGTGGTCCACCAATCGGGGTCCTGTCCGTGGATCCGGCTCAGGGCGTCGACCCAGTCGGCGTAGGGGCGGCGAAGGGTGTCTGCCTCCGCCTCGAGCGGGCCCGCGGCGTCCCGGCGCGTCCAGGAGGGACCGAGCGCCCTCTCCCAGGCGAGCATCCCCACGGCGTCGGGGCCCAGGTAGACCCAGTCGCCGGCGGGCGCGGTCAGCGCCCGGGGCTTCCCCGCGAGCAGCGTCGTCACGACGCGGGCACCAGCTTGGAGAGCCCGGAGAGGTCCGGGATCCGGAGGACTCCCTCCGCGGCCCAGCGGGAGGCCATCTCCGGGGTGTCCCGGGCGATGAAGCGCAGGCCGACCGCGCGGCTGGCCTCGAAGTCGGCGGCGGCGTCGCCGACGAAGACGCAGCGGCCGGGCTCGAAGCCGCGCTCGGCGACGACGCGCCGCAGGTTCTCGGCCTTCCCGAGCGGCGACCCGTAGACGCCGGCGAAGAACCGCGCCAGCCCCCGGGCCTCCACGATGCGCCGGAGCTCCGGTTCCGGGGTGGCCGAGACGACGAAGAGCGGAAAGGCGCCCGCGCTGCTTTCGAGGAACTCGCGCGCTCCCGGCACGAACGGGCAGGCCAGGATCTTGCGCACCACGAGGCGGGAGAACTCCGCGTCGAGACGGTCCATCGCCCCCTCCGGCACCGGCCGGCGGAGGAGCTCCTCGTAGAAATAGCGGAACTTCTCGCGCCGGGGGACCCCGCCGTTCTCGACGTGGTAGCGGACCGCGGCCTCGACGTGCTCGGGGCTGACCGAGAAGAGCTCCCGGAACGCCTCCGTCTTGATGCCGACGGATTCCAGGACGACTCCGTCGAAGTCGAGGAAGACGGCCTGGGCGCGGGGCATCGGGGCCCCCCTCAGCGCCGGGCGCGCTTGGGCGAGCGCGCGAGCTCGGCGTTCACCTCGTCGAGCAGGCGGAGGAGCCCTTGGCCGAGGTCGATGTAGCTGCGGCCGACGAGCTTGTGCCCGATCTTGGGCGTGTACGAGTAGGGCGTCCGGTGGTAATGGGTGTTCGCGGGGGCGCCGGCGTCGCGGTGCTGGAAGACCAGCCGGACCTTCCCGCCCAGCATCTCCCGGATCATCTCCATGAGGCCGCGGACTTCGATGGGCTGGTGGCCCGCGATGACGAGGTTCTGGTCGCGGAACTCGGGAGCGAGGGCTTCGACGGACATCCGCGCCGCGTCCTCCACGTGGATGTACTCGCGGACCTCGGAGCCGTCGCCGAAATAGGTGACGCGCTTGTCGGAGAGCGCCTCTTTGACCATCTTATGGACGATGTTCGAGTCGCCGGACCGGCCGCCGTAGAGGGAGCCGTAGCGGAGGATGGTGAAGTCGAGCCCCCGGTAGCGGCGGTAGTTCTCGATGTAGGCCTCGCAAGCCTGCTTCGAGGCGCTGTAGAACGACCCCGAGCGGCTGTAGACGTAGACCGTCGAAGCGAAAACGTACCGCTTGACCTTGGCGCGGACGCAGGCCTCCAAAGCGACCCCGTTGCCGAGGATGTTGACGCGGATGGTGTCGAGGGGCCGGTCGTGGGCTTCCCCGAGGTCGGCAATCCCCGCGAAGTTGTAGACGGCGCGCGCGCCCTTGACCGCGGCGGCCACGGCGGCGGGGTCGGTGATGTCCCCGACGAGCATCCGCGCGCCGGGCGGGAGCGCGGGGCAGGGGCGCAGGTCGAGCACGGTGACCTTCCAGCCCGCCTCGCCGAGCGCTTGGACCACGTGGCTGCCGAGGAATCCCGAACCGCCGAGCACGGTGACTTTCTTCATAGGATTCCCGCCTCCTTGAGGCCGCGCACGAGGTTCTCGGCCGCCTCGAGCTCCATGCGGCCGCGGCACTCCGCGGCGGCCGACCCGATGTGCGGCGTCAGCACGGCGTTGGGCAGGTCCTTGAGCGGCCCCGCGTAGGGTTCCGACTCGAAGACGTCGAGCCCGGCGCCCGAGAGGGCGCCGGAGCGCAGCGCGGCGGCCAGGGCCTCCTCGTCGACGAGGCCGCCGCGGGCGGTGTTGACCAGGACGGCGCCCTTCTTCATCCGGGCCAGCCGCGGGGCGTCGAGCAGGCGGCCGGAGCCGGCGGCGTGCAGCGTCACGACGTCGGCCTCGGCGAGGAGCTCCTCGAGCCCGACGGCGCGGACCGCCGCGTCCGAGAAGGGGACGGGGTCGTGCGCCAGCACCGTCGACCCGAAGGCCCGGCACAGCGCGGCGACGCGGCGTCCGACGCGCCCGTAGCCGACGACGCCGACGGTCCGGGCCCCGAGCAGGCCGCCGGGGAGCCGCTCCCAGCGGCCGGCGCGCAGGCCGCGGTCGCCCTCGGCGACGCGGCGCAGGGCGGCGAGCATCAGGGCCAGCGCCAGCTCGGCGACGGCGGGGGCGGGGGCGTCGGGGGTGTTGAAGACGCGGATGCCGAGTTCGCGCGCCGCCGGGAGGTCCACGTTGTCGAGGCCGGTGCCGCAGCGCGAGACGACCTTGAGGTGCGCGCGCGAGGCTTCGAGGACGCGGCGGGTCAGGGGCTCGAGGCCGGCGACGAGGCCGGCCGGCCGCGCCTCGGCGAAGAGGGCCAGGGCCTCGTCCTCGGTGAGCTTGCGCTTCATGGGGTTGGGCCGTACCGCGAGCCCCGCGCGTTCGAGCGTCGCGGCCGCCCCGAAGGACGAGGTCGTCCAGAGGACGGTGGTCATTCGCCGCCCGTGACGCAGAGGACCTGGCCGGTGACGAAATCGCCGCCCGGCCCCGCCAGGTGGGCGACCATCAGGGCCACGTCCTCGGCGCGGCCCATGCGCTTGAGCGGGATCTTCGCCACGCGCGGGCGCATCGCCTTGCGGAACTTGCCGTGGAACGGCGTGTCGATGACACCGGGGCGGACGCAGTTGACGAGCACGCCCCGGGGGGCCCCCTCGCGCGCGAGCGAGACGGTCAGGGCCTCGAGGCCGGCCTTCGCGGCGGCGTAGGCCATCGACCGCGGCGAACCGCCGAACTTGGCGGCGATGGAGGAGACGTTCACGACCCGGCCGCCGGGCGGGAGGACCTTGAAGGCCTCGCGGGCCAGCATGAACGGGGCGGTCAGGTTGAGGCGCAGGTTCGCGTCGAACTCCCGCTCGGTGACGCTCAGGTAGTCGGTTCCGCCCAGCACCGCGCCGGCGTTGTTGACGAGGAGGTCGAGCCGTCCCAGGCGCTTGACGACCGCGCGCACCAGGGAGGCGGCGGCCCCGGGGCGGGAGAGGTCGGCCTTGAAGGCGGCGGAGCCCGGCAAGGAGGGCGGGCGGGAGCGCGCGTGGTGCAGGGCCAGGCGCCAGCCGTCCGCGGCGAGGGCGCGGGCCGCCGCGGCGCCGATGCCCCCGGAGGCCCCCGTGACGAGCGCGACCCGCTCGCTCACGCGGGGACGACCCCGTGCTTGCGCAGCCAATGCTCGACGCCGGGGACCTGCCAGTCGTAGTCCACGTCGCAGCCGCCCCACTGCTTCAGGGGGGCGATCTTCTTGCCCATCCACTTCTGGGGGAGGAGCCCGTCGCCCAGGTTCTCCAGGTTCCGCGGCCGCACGATGGAGAGGCCCATGTCGGCGAACCAGACGTCCCCCTGCGAGTCGCGGTCGCAGTTCAACGTCTTGGGGTCGCCGAAGGTCTCGAAGGGGACGAACGGCTGGAGGGTCCCGTCGGCGGTCTCCTTGCGGGCGCGCAGGGGGCTCCACATGTTGTAGCGGGACACGGACACCGCGCTGTCGAGCTCGGGACGCTCGCGCAGGAGCTTGACCCCCTGGTCGATGAGCTCGGCGGAGACCGTCGGGGCGTTGCAAAAGAGCAGGACCATGAGCTCGACGGTCTTCCCGTCCTTGGCCAGCTCGTCGCGGATGACCCGGTAGCCGTGCGCGTAGGCGTCCTCGCCCAGGGCCTGCGGGGTGCACAGCTCGGGGGGGCGGTCGATGACCCTGGCGCCGTACTCCCGCGCGACCTTCTTGATGACCTCTGCGTCGGTGGAGACCCAGGCGCCGTCCACGGATTTCGACGCCTGGGCGGCCAGCAGGGGGTAGGCCATCATGGGGCGGCCGAGGACCGGGAAGGTGTTCTTTCCGGGGAAGCCGCGGCTGCCCTCGCGGCCCAGCATCAGGGCGCAATTCATCTTAAAAATCGTAGCAAAACCGACGCCCCGGGGACGGGGGCCCGCCTATCGGCCGGCCCGCAGCGGGGCCATCGCCTCTTCCGAAGGGGATTCGGGCCGGGGGTTCGTCGCCTCGACGGTCTTGCGGAGAGAGACGCCGCCCATCCCCCCGCGGAACCGCTTCAGGCGATACGACAGGTGGTCGAGCGCATGGGAGAGGAACTCCCGCAGGGGCAGCCGGCGGAACTCGTCGAAGAAGAGCCAGCCCCAGAGGACCGGACCGCGCAGCGGGTAGAGATAGGCGGAGAGGACCTGGTACTGCACGCCCGCTTGGAGGTTGAAATACCCGCCCTTCGTGTAGTCGTTGCGGACGTCCGCCAGGCTGGACGTCCTGCGGGCGTAGGCGCTCGGCCAAAAACGCTTGCAGAAGAACTCGAACCAGAGCTCCGAGAGCGGGGGCGCGGGGAGGCGGTGCTTCTTGCGGTAGTTATGGGTCGCCTCGAGCAGGATCCACTTCCGCCAGCTCTGGACGGTCAGGTAGTCGCAGTCGGTGTAATTGATGAACTTCGTGTCGTCCGAGGCTTCGATGTCCGAGATGGAGACGAGGTAGCGCTCCTCGTCCTCCAAGCTCCGGCCGATGAGGCCCTTCTGGCGCGCGAACTCGTAGACCGGGGTGCCGGGGAGGGCCTGGATGTAGTTGACGCTGACCCGCGCGACCGGGGCCTCCGGGAGGATCTCGGTGGCGCGGCACACGAAGTCGATGGTGGACCGGATCGTCTCCTCGTTCTCGCCGGGCATGCCCAAGACGAGCTGGTAGATCGTGTAGAGGCCGGCCTCGTGCGTCCAGCGCACGGCGTTCTCGTTGTCCTTCTGGGAGGCCTTCTTCTCCATGACGCCGAGGACCTCTTCGCTCCCCGACTCCATCCCGTAGTAGAGGGCGACCAGGCCGGACTTCTTCAGGCGGCGCAGCAGCTCGAGGGTCACGGAGCGCACCCGGACGCCCCCCACGATGTAGAGGATGTCCTCCTTCGAGACGGCCTCGATGAACTCCTCCAGGTGGCGCTTGTCGGACCCGAAGTTCTCGTCGGTGAATTGGATGAACCCGACGTTGTAGCGCTGCTTGAGGTCCCGGATGCGCCGCATCAGCGTCTCGACCGGGATGGCCCGATAGCCCTTGTCCCAGCGGTGGCAGAAGGTGCACCGGGCGACGCAGCCTTTGGCCGTCACCAGGGTCCCCATCGCCTTGCCGCGGCGGTGCGGCTCGTGGGTGCGCGCGTCCTGCAGGAAGTCGGGGCGGATGCGGGGGTCGCCGATGAAATGCCCGATCTTGGAGGACGTCTCGAGGAGGGTGTAGTCGGGCTCGAAGACCTCGGCGGCCGGCAGCGGGAGCTCGTAGCCGGTGAAGACCAGCTCCCCCGCCTGGTTGATGAACGACAGGCCCGGGATCTTCCTCAGCGCGGCCTCGTCTTTGGCCCGCCCGCGGGAGGCCAGGTGGCGGAAGAGGTTCCGGGCGATGACCTCGCCCTCGCCGATCACGCAGTAGTCGACGCCCGCGAGGCGGTGGAGGATCTCCGCCGAGGCGGCCAGGTTCCCGCCGACGACGATGGTCGCGTTCGGGCAGGCCCGCCGCAGCATCCCGCAGAGCCATTTGACGTAGCCGTACGCCGTCGAGACGACCGCCGAGACGGCGACCACGTCGGGGTTCCACTCCCTGAACGAGGCCTCGACCTCGGCCTGCGAGGGGCGCAAGCCGTCGATGTCGTAGAAGCGGGGGTCGAACCCTTCCCGGCGCAGGGCGTTGACGATCGCCATCGACCCGAACGGGGGGTAGTCGGTCGGGACGGGACGGATGGGGGTCGTGCACAAAACGATCTTCATGGGGTCGCCTTTTCGTCCTGCCATCCCGAGTATAACACGGACCAGGAAGGGTCCGGGGTCAGGACGGCGCCGTAGAACCCTTCGAAATCCATCGACCCCCAGACGGCCTTGGTCGCGGCGAGGGGGTGCCTGCGGGGGTATTGGAGGTAGACCTCGTCCCGGACGACCCGCCAGCCCGCGTGGAGGAACACGAGCCGCCAGTCCTCGGGGGAGAGCTCGAAGTGATGGGTGGATTCGGGAGAGACCCGCTTCCGCAGCCCTTGGCGGATGTGGTGGAGGCCCACGCGGCTCCGCCGGACGTAAGGGACGGTCAGGACCAAGCGCCGGCAGCGGGTCTGGGCGAGGGCGTGCAGGAAGGAGATCGGGTCGGAGAGGTGCTCCAGCGTCTCGAACGAGAGGAAGATGTCCGCGCGGACGTCGTGCGCGTGCAGCTCTTCCGCGCGCACGAGCATCGCCTCCAGCCCGCGCGCCCGGATGCGCTCGACCGCGGCCGCGTCGAGGTTGACGGACAGCCAGCGCCGCTGCGAGGCCGGGCTCAGGGCCTTGAGATAGAGGACGTGGGCGCCGGAGGAGTCTCCGATGTCCACGACCGAGGCGCCCGGCAGCGAGTCGATCTCGCCCAAGGCCAAGGAGATCTGGAAGGCCTGCTGGCCGCGCACCTTCTCTTCGAGATAGGGGGTGTCCACGGCGAAGGAGGAGTATTGCCTGGAGACGTCGGGGATGATCTCCCGCAGGCGGGCGGCCAACGCGGAGAGCCCCTGCTCGCGGACGGCCGCCCGGAGGCTGGCGAGCAGGACCCGCTCGCGCCCGCGCGACAGCGCGTCTTTGACCGGCCCCGGGAGCAGCGAGCGCAGGAGGCGTTTCATGGCGGTCACGGCGATTGGAACTGCCCCTGCAGCGCGGCGGCGCGTTCCCGGAGGGTCGCCTTGACGCGGGCGAGCGCGGGTCCCTCGAGGGAGGGGAGGTCGCCGCACGCCATGTTCCGCCGCAGCTGCTCGACGGTGGAGGCCCCGGGGATGACCGTGGAGACCCCCGGCTGGGAGAGGCAGAACCGGATCGCGAACTGGAAGAGGTCGGCGGAGCGGACCTCGAGGTCCGCCTGGAGCGCGCGCACGACCGCCATCCGTTCGGCGAGCAGCGGGGCCGTGAAATAGCGCGAACGTTCGTCCGAGAAGGTCGAGGTCTCGTCGTGGACCCCGGCGAGGAGGCCGCTGTTGAGCGGGGACCGGACGATGACCCCCTTTCCGAGGCGGGCCGCCTCGTCGATGACGGCTTCCGAGCGCTGATAGAGCAGGTGGAAGAGGACCTGCACGCAGTCGACGGCGCCGGTCCGCAGCGCGGCGAGGCCGTCTTCCGGGTCCCCCACGACCGCGCCCGCCAGCCGGATCCGGCCGGCCCGCTTCTCGCGGGCGAGGAAGTCCGCGAGCGCGCCGTCCTGCCAGTCCGCGGCCTTGGGCTTGTTGAGCTGGAACAGGTCGAGGCGGTCGGTCTTCAGCCGGCCCAGCGAGCGGGTCACCCTGTCGCCCAGGTAGCGGGCGGAGAAGTCCCGGACGCCGTCGGAACGGAGCCCGGCCTTGGTGGCGACGAGGGCTGAGGGCCGCCGGGCGGCACGGACGGCCCCGAGCAGCTCCTCGGCCGCGCCGTACTGGTCTCCGGTGTCGAAGAAGGTGACGCCCCCGTCGAGGGCGGTTTCCAGGATCCGGACCGCGTCCGAGCGCTCGATGCGCTTGGCGTTCGGGGCGGACCCGTCGACGTTGGCGATCTGGGCGGTCCCGAGGCCGACGGCGGAGACGGAGTCGCCCGTGCGCCCGAGCGCGCGGACTTTCATCCGACCCGGGCGGTGGGGGGCTTGGTCCCGGGCGCGGCTTTGAGCGCCCGATGGCTGAGCTTGGACTCGCGCATGGACTTGACGCAGACGCGGCACACCGGGTTCTTGTACCACTCCCCTTTCGCGTGGAGCTCGCGCAGCGCGGCCATCTTCGGCCCGTTCCAGCAGGACTTGATGGTGTCGCCCTGGTTCAGGTTGCCCAGGATAAAGTCCTTGGTGTGGTTGCGGATGGGGGCGCCGCAGGGGATGACGTTGCCTTCGGTATCGATGACGGGCATCTCCCAGGGGAGGCTGCAGTGGAAGGGCTCGGTGCCGGCGTACTTCTCGGCGAGGGCGGAGTCGGAGAGCCCGACGTCGGCGTCCGGCTTGTCGAACAGGGAGAAGTCCATGCATTCCTGGAAGGTGATCATGTTGAGGCCGGGGGTGCCCTTCCAGTAGGCGGCGAAGTCCGGGCGCTGGTGGATGTTCTCCTTCTGCTCGACGAAGCTGACGCGGGTCCGGATGTGGTGCGACCGGGTCGCGAGCTTGAGGCGGAGGAACTCCTTGACGTTGGCGAGGACCTTCTGGAAGTCGCCGCCGACGCGCAGCACGTCGTAGACGGGCTCCGTCGTCGCGTCGATGGAGAAGTTGATCTTCGTGATGCCCGCGGCGATGAGGGCCGAGGACCGCTCGGAGGTCAGGAGGTTGGCGTTGGTG
>SCTT01000030.1 GCA_004322435.1 bacterium | reverse complement strand
TCCGGAGACGCGCAGATGCGCGCCATCGGAGATGCCGCGCTCGCGGAGATCGGCGCCACCGGGATGGAGCGGGAATTCGACTTAGAGGTGGAACTGAGGCGATTCCCGGATGAACGGGCTGTCCAAGCAATGCGGGACCGCATCGATGACGTGACGGAACCCTTGCTGTACCGCGCCGCCAAGGGCGACAAGACCGCTGTCCGAGCGTTGGCCGCTCTCTGTCCCGAGGCGGTGGATTCTCTCTTGGAAGCGCTGACTTCGGAGATGCCTCGAAAGGTCCCGGCTGTCGAAGCGCTGGCTTCGGCTTCCGCCCTTCCGGCATCGGCGGCAGACCCGTTGATTGCCGCCGCCCGAGATTCCGATCCGAAGGTCCGGGCGAATGCCGTGCGCGCCCTCGGGCGTCTTCCGCCGCAGGCAGTTTCAAAGGTTCTGGCTGCCGTCAATCGCGCCCTGGACGACGCCGACCCGAGGGTCGCTGCCGCTGCACGAAGCGTCTTACAGCAGCGAGACTCGGCCCATGGAAGGGATGCAAAGAACCGCCGCCCGCTAAGGCCGAAGCGGTCCGCGAAGCAACCGGGGGCAGGGCCTTCTCCTTGACGGGAGAGTAGGGCCGGCATTCCGCGAGGCGGAGCGGGAGCCTGGGAGTAGAGCCAAGCACCGGGCCAACGAAATTCCCAGGGGTCCGTAGGGTTGAGACGCCCCGGTAATCGTCTACGGACGGGCGCCCGGAGGGGGGAAAGGCCGGGGCTGCGTGGGCACGGTCTGCCACTTCGAGCGGTCCATCGGGACGCGGCCGAAGTAGTCGAGGAACCCGCCGGCCGGGTCGCGGCCGTAGGCGCGGCTCGACGGAATCTGGGGCAGGCGCACCCAGTAGACGGCCTCCAGGTCCTCTTGGATGGCCTTCTCGAGCTCGTTGTACTCGCGGCCAGCGGGCTCGGTGCCGTAAGCGTTGGTCATCGCCAGCACGTCCCCGGCGGCGCTGTCGAAGGCGGCGCGGGGGTAGAGGTGGGTCCCTTCCTGGCGCAGGACCCGGTAGAGGTTCTCCTCCATCTCGGGGTCCTTGCCGCCCAGCGAGGCCAGCTTCGCGATGGCGCGCGCGACGAGCGCGGGCGTCTTGCCGGTCTCGGGGATGCGCCAGCCCTCGCCGCGCACGGGGTCGACGATGAGCGCCGTGCAGGGGTTCGTGGTCTTGTCGTACTGGGTGCGGTGCGCGTAGTAGTCGGCGTAGGCGTCCTTGAACCTCTCCTGGTACTGCAGCGGGACGCGCTGGTCCTTCATCACCATCACGAGCATGTACGTCGGGCGGTACCAGGACTGGCCCGAGTTCAAGTCCGTCATGTACTTGTCCATCGGGACCATGCTGGCCACGATGCCCTTCTCGCTGTAGGAGTCCATGCCGTAGAAGTTGTCGAACATCCAGTCGGCCATCGAGCCGCCGGCCCCGACGCGGCCGGTGAACATGCTGAAGTGGCCGCCCAACGACTCGTCGTCGTCGCCCTGCGCGCCGTTGAGCATGAAGCCCATCACGGGCTTGCCCTCGGACCCGGCGGCGGACCCCCCCTTGGCCCACAGGAGCTTGGTCTCGAAGGGCTGCTTCGCCCCGCCCTTGTCGGAGGCGACGAGCTTGTCGACCTCCTCCGAGGTCATGGCGTCGGAGGTGACCTTGGCGGAGAGGTCGAGACGGTAGTCCTCGGGCCAGACGGTGCGGGCGACGAGGACGCGCACGCCGTCCACCTCGGCGAACTCGCCGCGGATGCGGAGCTTGCGTCCCTTGAGGTGGGCGAGGCTGTCGGGGTTCCAGTAGGAGCGGTTCGAGTCGATGCGCGGGGTCAGCGCGAAGGGCAGCGCGGTGCCGTCGGCCAACGTGGCGGTCTTGCCGTCGTCGGAGAGCACGACGCCCTCTTCCATCTCTTTGGAGCCCAGCCAGACGATGGCGGGCTTGCCGGTCTTGGGCGTCGCGATGACCTCGTCTAGGAAATACCACTTGCCCTCGCGCGGGCCGCGGCAGGCCTCGCAGCGGCCGGTGCCCAGCACGAAGTCGCTTTCGGGATAAAGGCCGATGTGGCCGCCGCTAAGCCCCCGAACGGGCGTGGGGAGGACTGCGGCGCCGGGCTGGGCGGGGGCCGTCGGCTCTTCGGCGGCTTTCCGTTCGAGGACCGCCGGGCCGGCCTCCCAGTCGCCGTCGGCGCGCACGGGGTCGGAAATCGGGACGCCCAGGCGGGAGCCGTCGAAAACGGGCCCGGCGGCGGCGCGCGCGTTGAGCAGGGCGCCCAGGGCGGCGTCCGCGGCCGAGGCCGGGGCGGAGGTCAGGGCGAGGAGGAGGGCGAGCAAGGTTCTGGTCATCGGGAGCATCAATTATACCCCGCCCTGAGACTTCTTAATGAGGAGGAGGACCCGCGCGGCGAAGGCGCGATAGGCGGCCCGCCCCTTGCGGCTTTTAAGGAGGGCTAGGTCGCTGCGCGCCCAATCGAGGCGCTCGGCCGAGACGCGGGAGGCGTTCTCGAGGTCGTCGACCTCCATCTCGAGCTGCTCTTCGACCGTGGCGAGGTCCGAGTCCAAGAGGCGTACCTTGCCCGGCAGTTGGCCGGCCATCCAGTCGGCGTAGGCCTTGGGACCCTGGGCCAAGGCCTTTTTGGCGGCGGCCTCGAACCCGCCTAAGGGGATCCCCAGCTCCTTGCTCACCGTCATCGAGACGATGTGGGCCTCGAGCTCCATCTCGAGCGCCTCCGCGGGGATGCCTTCGCGGTGCTGGAGCACGTGCACGAGCTCGTGGACCAGGGTCGCGGCGGCCTGCTTGGGGTCGGCGGCGAGGTGGGCGCGGTCGAGGCGCAGGACGCCGGCGATGTAGTCGTACTCGCCGAGGTTGTTGCCGAGGTCGCGCACCTGGAGCGGCAGCGGCTTGCCGGCCAGCGCCTTCTCGGCGCGCTTCAAGATGCGGCGTCCGGCCGCGCTCTTCCTGGCTTCGGCCATCGCGGCGTCGAGGAGGGCGGCGTTGGAGGCGCGGCGGATGGAGAGGAGCGGGGGTTCGACGGCGGGGGCGGACCTGCGGGCGGCCTCGAAGAGGGTGCCCAGGGATTGCGCGGCGGCGTAGCCGCCTTGCGGCACGACGTCCAGCGCGGCTCCAGCCTGCTCGAGGGTCGCGCGGATGGGGAGGCGCGAGGTGGCGGGCTGCGGGGCGGCGGCTGTGACAGCGGGCGTGGGCCGAGCGGCTGCGGATGCGGCGGGCGCCGGGGAGATTTGGACGATGACGGGCTTGGGCAGGCTCGCCGCGAGCGAGGGTAGCGGTGCAAGGGCTGCGGCGGCGATGGACGTCGGGTGGAGCGCCGGAGCGAGGATGAAATGGAGCGTCGGGATGTCCGAGGGCAAAGGCGCCGGCCGGAACACGGGCCCCGCCTCGGCGGAGACGGCCAAGGCGAGAGCCCAGAGCCAAAGGCTCCGTCTCATGCGCTCAGGGTAGCCGGATGGGAGGGAGGGGGGATGGGCCCACCGGTCCTCCGGCGGTCGGAATTGGACCTAGACGGCCTTGAACGCCGTTCATCCGTGTTTGTACGGTGACAGAGCTTCAAGGAAGGCGGAGGATGCCCATGGACAGTCCCATTCGCGTCGTCGCGGCGCTGTTTCTTCTGACACCGGCGGCTCAGGCGGCCCCGTCGCTGACCGTGTATAACGACAACTTCGCCGTCGTCCGCGAGGTCGTCCCGCTGACGCTCAAGAAAGGCGAGAACAAGGTGAGGTTCACCGAAATCGCCGCCTTCGCGGAGCCTTCCTCCGTCATGCTGCGGGACTTGAAGAGCGGCGCGCGCCTGAGCGTCCTGGAGCAGGATTACCGCGGCGACCTGACGTCGCAGGACCGCTTGCTGCGCGCGATGGTCGGCAAGGAATTGGACTTCGTCAAGGACGGGGAGCCTCCCCGGGTGACCCGAGGGAAGGTCGTCCGGGCGGGGGCGCCGGCGGGCGTTTGGCGTCAGGATATGTACCGGACGACCCAGCGCCCCGCGCAGCCTCCCATCATCGAAGTCGAGGGCAAGCTCCGCTTCAGCCTGCCCGGTCAGCCGGTCTTCCCGCCGTTGGACGACGATTCCGTGCTGGAGCCCTCCGTCGAGTGGCTACTCGACTCGGAGGCGGACCGGCGGCTCGACGCGGAGTTGGCCTATATCACCGGCAATATGGGTTGGTCGGCGACCTATAACGTCGTGGCTCCCGAGGATTCGGACGTCGCCGACCTCACGGCTTGGGTGACTGTCGAGAACAACAGCGGGCGCACCTTCAAGGACGCGCGCCTGAAGCTCATGGCCGGCGACGTCAACCGGACGCCAGCGGCGAATGTTTACGCGGGCGACGCCGGCGGGCTATCCTTCCTTGGCGCGAGGATGTCCGCCGCCGGGAAGCCCCAGTTCGCGGAAAAGCCGTTCGACGACTACCGGCTCTACACGCTCGCCCGCGCCGTCACGCTCCGGGACGGAGAGTCCAAGCAGGTCGAGTTCGCCCGCGCGGCCGGCATCCAGACCAAGCGCCGCTACGTGTACGACGGCGTCCGCATCCAGCAGGGATATCAGAGCTACGACATGAACGGCATCCGGGGGATGCAGGACTACGGGACCCTGTCCAATCCGAAGGTCTGGGTCATGCGGGAGTTCTTGAACTCAAGCAAGAACGGCCTAGGGCTTCCTCTGCCCCGGGGAAAGATGCGGTTTTTCCGGCGGGACGCCGACGGCCAGCTCGAGATGACGGGGGAGAGCCTCCTCGACCACACCCCCCAGGACGAGACGGTCCGCATCTATACCGGGAACGCCTTCGACCTGGTCGGAGAGCGCAAGCGGGTGCACTACTTCACCAGCGGCTCGCCGAACGTCGTTCAGGAGAAATTCGAGATCCGTGTCCGAAACGGGGGCAAGAAGCCGACCACCGTGGCAGTCGTCGAACACCTGTACCGGTGGTCTAACTGGGAGATTTCACAGAACTCGCATCCTTTCAAGAAGCTCGACAGCCAGACGGTGGAGTTCGAGGTGGAGGCCGTCCCGGGGAAGGAGGCGCTGGTTAAGTACGAGGTCCACTACACGTGGTGACGGACCCCTACTATTCGACCCACACTTCGACGAGCCGCTTCCCCCGCACCTTGCGGTAGAACTCGACGTGGGGCGAGAAGCGGTCGCTCTCGGCCTTCGTGAGCGCCCGGATCAGCGGCGAATCCTTCAGCAGGCGCTCGTTGGCCTTGAGTTCCGAGGTGAGCAGTTCCCACTTCTCCGCCACGGTGTCGCCGGCGGACTGGCCG
>SCTT01000274.1 GCA_004322435.1 bacterium | reverse complement strand
CACCCCGCCTTCGAGACCGCGGGGACGCTGGCGGCGGGCCTGACCCGCCTCGCGAAGGGAGGGGTGGACGTGGCGGGGTGGAAGCCCGGCCCGCCTTCGCGCTCGAGCAGGCGCCGCAGCAGCAGCGCGTCTTCGGGGTCGTCTTCGATGAGCAGGATGCGGATGGGGTTGTCTCTCATGGCGGGCTCCCTTCCCTACGTATAGCCCGGCATCGGTCAGGGTTCCATGCGCCGAATGTCACCCGGGGTCAGGAATCCCCTTGGCATTTACTACACTATCCGCCGGGACAATATGGACAGCGTCCGCTACAAAGTCTTGCTCGTCGACGACGAGCCCGACATGCTGACCGCCTACAAGGGTCTGCTGGAGGGGTCCGGCTTCTCGGTCGTCTGCGCCGGGTCGGTCCGGGAGGCGGTCGCGGCCGCCCGAGACTCGGCCCCCGACCTCGTCCTCTCGGACGTCGCCATGCCCGAGGCCGGCGGCAAGGCTCTGACCGCCGCCCTGCGCGGCGACCCGGCGACCAAGGCCATCCCCATCGTGCTGATGTCCGGCGCCTATAAAGAGGAAGAGGACGTCGCCGAAGGCCTCGAGGCCGGGGCCGACGACTATCTTCCGAAGCCCGCCTCGCCGCGCCTCTTGGTCGCCCGCCTGCGCGCCGTGCTGCGCCGGGCCTCCGCCCCCGCCGAGCTCTCGGAAGCCCTCAAGACCGAGGGCATCGAGCTCGACGTCGCCGCCCGCATCGTGACCCAGGAAGGCAAGAAGGTCCCCTTGACCCGCAAGGAGTTCGACCTGCTGACGACCTTCCTCCGCCGCCCGGGCCGGGTGCTGAACGTCGCCTACCTCCTCGAGACGGTCTGGGGCTACGACCCGGCCGAGTACAACGACCCGCGCACGGTCACCGTGCACGTCTCCTCGCTGAGGCAGAAGCTCGGCAAGAAGTTCGGGACGCGGCTGGCGTCGGTGCCCTCCCTCGGGTATCGGTTCGACCCGGCCTAATAAAGGAACGGAAGAGGGCCCCCCGATGGCGTGCGCCCCCCGTGGGGGGGCGCACGCGTCCCGCAGGCCTGCGGCGCAATTGATGGCTATCGGCTCCGCCATGGACGGCAGAAATCCGTGATCGACAGCTCTCCTATCCAAATCCGGCGATTATGAACTTCTCCGACGGGAGAAGCACCGAACTTAGCTTAGGCTAAGTTTTTCCGATGAAAAATGAATCGCTATTTTGACCAAAGCTGCAAGCCCCAATCCGAGGCGAGGCGACCGACTAGGTCGACCTGGAAAACGCGCAATCGGATCCCTAAGTGAGCGGTATTGTCCCTGGGGATAAGCGTTCAAGTACGCGCGCGAAGCGCGCCGGCGGAGCGATAGCACAGAATTCCGCCGTTCAAGCGGGGCGCGTGCGGCCCCCCGCGGGGGCCGCACGCCATCGGGGGGCATTCTCTTTGCTCCGGTGACACCCATACCCTTCCCGGATTTGACGGTTATTTGACCCTTCACTGAGCCCCCCCAGAGCCCGCGCGGCTATCCTGCCTGCAACAGGGACACGGTTCCCCGGAGGCTCTATGCCGCAGACCGCCAGCAAGAACGCCCGCGCCGTCCAGCGCCAGACCGCCCGCCCCCGCATCGTCTCCGTCGAGGACGACGAGGACGTGCAGGAGGTCCTCCGGACCTGGCTGTCCCGCGACTACGACCTGGTCGTGCTCCCCCACGGCGAGGACCTCATCGACGAGGTCCAGCTGCTCCAGCCCGACCTGGTGATGCTCGACATCGGCCTGCCGGGGCCCGACGGGCTGCTGCTGTGCCAGCGCCTGCGCCGCCTCTCCCGCCTGGCGACGGTGCCCATCCTCATCTTCTCGGGACGTCAGGACGACGAGGCGTTCTTGTCCTCGGTCCAGGCCGGCGCCTCGTCGTTTCTGCTCAAGCCCGTCACCAAAGAAGAGCTGCTCGGCCGCCTGAGCGAGCTGCTCGAACGCTAGCCGGCTGGAGGTCTCATGAAGCGCCTGTGGACGACGTGCGTGGCGGTGCTGTTGGCCGCCGGGTGGGCGGCCGCGGAGCCCTCCGGACCCGGCGTCGGCGTGGTCTTGGGCGACCCGACGGGCGGCACGTTCCGGTACTTCCTGTCGAGGACTCGCTCGTTCGACCTCGGCGTCGGCTTCAGCGGCGACGCCGCGCTGTGGGCCGACCATAGCTGGCACTCGTGGGACATGATGCCGAAGCCTCAGTCCGGCGAGTTCGACCTGTGGGCCTCGGCGGGCCTGCGCCTCGAGACGGCCCCGGACCCGGAGTTCGGCGTCCGGACGCTCCTGGGCCTGTCGTACTGGCTCCCCGCGAACCCCATCGAGCTCTTCGCGACGGCCGGGCCGGCGTTCCAACTGACGCCCGACGGCGACGTGGGGGTGGACGGAGGCGTCGGCGTGCGGTTCTACTTCGGAGGCAAGGGTGGCTCCTAGCCGCGCGCTCGCGTCCTTGTGCGCGGCGGCGTTGCTGGCGGTCCCGGCGGCGCGGGCCTCCGAGGTCCCCCCCGTCGTGGGCGTGCCGGTCCCGCCGCCCGCGCGCGAAGGCGCCGCCGCGCGCGAGGACGTCTGGGTGAAGGGCCTGGCCCAGCTCTACGGCACCTCCGAAGGGCTGGTGCGCTCGCTGCGGACGCTCGGCCTCGACCACGTGGAGACCGAATGCGCCGTCGCGGTGTCGACGCGCGCCCAGCGGCCCGTGGCCGAGGTCCTCGAGCTGCGCAAGGCCGGGATGGAGTGGGGCGACATCGCCCGCTCCTACGGCTTCAGCCTGCTGGAGGCGGTCCGGGAGGCGCCGGCAGTTCGAAGGCGAAGCGCGCCCCCCGCCCGGGAGCGCTCTCGACCTTGAGCTCGGAGCCGTGGGCGGCGAGCACGGCCTGAGACAGGGCCAGGCCGACGCCGAAGCCTTTCGCGGCCTTCTTGCCCGCCTCCGTCCGGTAGTAGCCCGACAGGATGTGTTTCTGGTCCTCGGGAGCGATGCCGATGCCCGTGTCCTTGACCGAGAACTCGCCGCCGCCCGCCCCGGCGCGCACGGCCACCGTGACGGTCCCCTTCTCGGGCGTGTATTTGACGGCGTTGGCCAGGAGGTTGGTCGCCACCAGCGCCAGCGCGTCGGGGTCGCCGTGGACCCAGACCGGGTCCGCGGGCGCCTCCACGCTCACCGCCTGCCCCTTCCGCGACCACAGGACCTCGAGGCGCGTGCAGCACTCGCGCGCCGTCGCCGTCAGGTCCATCCGGACCGGGCGGACCTTGAGGCGGCCGGCCTCGAGGCGGCCCATCTCCAAGAGGGTCCGCGAGGCGACCGCGAGCGAGCGGATGTGGGACTCGATGACCGTGAAGTAGTTGAGGCGCTTGGGGTCCGGCGGCTTGGGGTCGTCCTCCTTGAGGAGGCGCGTCATCCCGCCGAGGACCGACAGCGAGTTGTTGAACTCGTGGCTGACCATCGCGACGAGCTGGGTCTTCACGGCCCCGAGCTCGACCGCCTCGGCGAGGCGGGCCGACAGGTAGGCCGAGGCCGAGCCGCCCAAGAGCGCCCCGGCCGCGAGCAGCAGGCCCAGCGCGACCCTCCCCGAGCGCTCCATCGCGCGGCGGCGCTCGTCGAGGCGCGCGCGGTTGGCGTCTTTGAGGCCGACCAGGACCTCGACGACCTCGGCGACCGCGTCCTCGCGCGAGGTCAGACGGGAGGCCGCGGAGCCGCCGAGGCGGCCCTGGCTGCGGCGGGCGATCCACTGCTCCTGCTCCGAGAGGACCGCGGCGAGCTCGCGGCCGAGGCGGTCCGTCAGCGCGCGCTCCTCGGCGCCCTCCGCGGCCGCGGCCAGGCCGGCCTCGAGGCGCCGAAGGTCTTCCAAGACCCGACGGCGGACGTCGAGCTGGCGGCGGTCCCCTCCGACCAGATAGCGGTTGGTGGCTTCCTCGAGGCGGCGGACGTCCTCGCGCAGCCGCGGCAGCTGGACCAAGAGCCCCAGCTCGCGCTGGAACGCCGCCTCGAGGCCGGCGTGGCTGCGGGCCTGCAGCCAGAAGGCGCCCGCCGCGAAGAGCGCGAAAGCCGGGATGAGCACGCTCGCGAGCAGCCACTGCGCGCGCGGGCCCAGGGGCTTCACCGCGGCCCCGCCGGAGCTTTGGCCTCGGCCGCCGCCGCCTCGGCTTCGCGCCCCAGGCGGCGCAGCAGGCTGCCGTAGCTGCGTCCCGCCTCGGAGCGGCGCGGCCCGGCCTCTTTGAGCGCGCGCCGATAGACCTCCTCGGCCTCGGCGTTGCGGCCCCGGCCCTCGAGGAACAGCCCCCAGGCGTTCAGCGCGGCGTCGCGCCGCGGATGGCCGGGGGGAGAGGCCTTCTCGACGATGGCGAGCGCGCGCCGGTAGGCGGCCTCCGCGTCCGCGAAGCGCTCCATCCGCTGCAGCTGCAGGCCCCAGTCGGACAGCCGCGCCGCCGTCAGCGGGTCTCCCTTCCCGAGGGCCGATTCGGTCTCCTCGACCGCCGCGCGGTAGAGGCGCTCCGCCTCGGCGGCCCGGCCGCGCGACTGCGAGCCCAGCGCCAGCTCGCTGAGCCTCTCGGCGAGCTCGCCGCCGCGGCCGTCGGCCCATGCCCGGTAGAGGCGCTCGGCCTCGCGCGTCTCGCCGGCCGCGGCCTTCGCGTCGGCGACGTCGAGGCGCGCCGCGCGGGCCTCCGGGCTGGCGGGGCCATAGGCCTTCTCGGCCGCGTCCCGGGCCCGCTCGAAGGAGGCCGCGGCCTCCTGCGGGCGGCCCTGCTGGAGCCGGAGCTCGCCCTCGAGCCGGCCCGCCTCCGCCCGCTGGGCGGCCGAGACCCGCGGCGCGGCGGAGAGGTCCGCCAACGCGCGCTCCGCCTCCTCGGCACGGCCGCGGTGCAGCGCCCGGTCGGCCGAGGCCAGGCTGGCGGCGACGCCGCGGGCCGGGGCGGGCAGGCAGCCCGCGCCGGCGAGGAGGAGGAAGGGAAGGAGGCTCCGCCCGGGCATCGCGGAGGAGATTCTACCTAGGTTCGGCCCCCCCCGAGGGCCGCGAACGCAGGAGGTCGGCGACGATGCGGCGGAGGTCGGCGGGGTCTAGAGGCTTGGTGAGGTAGACGCTCCCCCCCGCCCCGAAGGCGGCGAGAAAGTCCTCGGCGCCGGCCAGGCCGGACAGGAAGACCACGGGGATGGCGCTCGTGGCCCGTCGCCCCTTGAGGTCGCGGCAGAGCGTGAAGCCGTCGGTGTCGCCCATCTGGATATCGAGGATGAGCAGGTCGGGAGCGAATTCTTGAGCGCGCCCGACCAACCCCTCCGCCTCGCGCAACGGGAGGACCTCATACTCCTTGAGGGAGGCGGCGACGACCTGGAGGCAGTCCGGGTCGTCGTCG
>SCTT01000273.1 GCA_004322435.1 bacterium | reverse complement strand
GGTGAAGAAGTTGTTCTTGTACTCGGGGGCGCCGACCGTCACGCCCGCGGGCTTCAGGGCCGCGGTCCAGTAGGCGGCGGCCGCGGCGGCCTGCGCCGGCGTGTCGGCGTAGCCGAACAAGACGTCCTTGCCGGCCTGGACGAGGATGTGGGCTTCGGTGATGACGTCGGAGCCGGCGACGGGGCGGGCTTCGCCGACGGCGGGGGTTTCGGCGGCGAGCGCCTTCACCTGGTCGATGCCCGTGTAGCGGAGCTCGGGGGCGGCCGAGGCGGCCGAGGCGAACATGAGGACGAGGGCGGCGTGGCGCATGGTCTCTCCTGTGACGACACCAGATTCTAGCCTATCCGGGGTGGTAGAATTCCGGGGTGAAGGCAACCCTGTCGGCCCTCGTCGGATTCGTCGCGCTCGAGCATCTGGGGTTTCTCTGGCTCGAGATGTTCCAGTGGACCAAGCCGCTGGGGCTGCGCGTCTTCCAGATGACGGCGGCGCAGGCGGAGTCCTCCGCGGCGCTTGCGATGAACCAGGGCCTCTACAACGGCTTCCTCTCCGCCGGCCTGCTCTGGAGCCTGTGCGTTCGGCCCGAGTTGGCGCGGCCGCTGCAGGCCTTCTTCCTCGGCTGCGTGCTCGTCGCGGGCCTCTTCGGCGCGGCGACCGCGTCCCCGCGCATCCTGCTCGTGCAGGCGGCGCCCGCTCTGGCGTCGCTCGTCGTTTGGTGGTACGCTTAGCCGATGAAGGTGAACATGCTGTTGGCGGACTTCGCCCAGGTGGTGCAGGGGAAGCTCTACGTGATGGGCGGCGGCTGGTCCGTGACCGGCCCGCAGCCTCAGCCCTCGGCGGTGGCGCTCAAGATCGAGGTGCCCTGGACGCAGACCAACCGGCGCCACGAGTTCAAGATGGAGCTCTTGGACGCGGACGGCCGAGGCGTCATCCTGCCGGGCCCCGAGGGGGAGAAGCCGGTCGTGATGACCGGCCAGTTCGAGGTCGGCCGCCCGCCCGGCGTCCCCCAGGGCACCCCGCTCGACATGCCGCTGGCCCTGACCTTGGGGCCCTTGCCGCTCATGGCCGGGCGCTACGTGTGGAAGCTCTCCATCAACAACGCGACCAAGGAAGAGTGGGAAGCCGCGTTCACCGTCCGGGGGCCAGCACCAGCGTGACGTCCCGAGTCCCCGCGTCCAGGCCCACGGGCTTGCGCCAGGGGGAGTACGCGGCGGCGATGCGCAGGCCGGCCGAAGCGACCAGCCTCTTGAGTTGACCCACGTCGTAGCTCCGCAAGTCGTATTCCGACTTGTACAAAGGCCCGCCCGCGCTCAGGAAATGGATGACGCGCTCCCGGCGAGTGCGCCGGTCCGGCGCGACGGTCTCCACCTGGTCTTCTAGCCGCAAGGACCCGCGCCGCGCGCTCCAGCGCTCCTCGTCGGGCTCCGGGAAACGGTAGTCGCAGAGGTCGAGCCCCAGGACATAGACCCCGCCGGGCTTGAGCGTGCGCGCGGTGAGCTCGAGATGGCGCTTCGCCGAGCGTTCGTCCAAGAGGTGCCGGAAAGACCCCAAAAGGCAGAAGGCCAGGTCGAAGGCCTTCGGGCGGAGGAAGGACGTCATGTCGCCCCGGACCGCGTCCCCGCGCCGGCGCGCGTAGGCGACGGCGCCCGGGTGGGAGTCGTAGCCGGTCAGCCGGATGCCGCGCCGGGTCAGCGGCCTGAAGAACCGCCCGGTCCCGCAGGCGGGCTCCAGCCAACGCTTGCCGCCGGTGCCGTGGCGGGCGTTGAGCGCGAGCAGCCAGTCGGCCCAGTCCGCCGTCCCCTCGGCGTGCAGGGCGTCGTACCAGTCGGGGCGGCTGTAAAGGTCGATCTCGTCCATGGGAAGACGAAAGGCCTCCCGCCGGAGCGGGAGGCCTTCGCGTGTCGGCAGTCTCCGGCTTACTTCAGGTGCTTGGAGACGAGCGCCGTCATCTCGAACATCGAGACCTGCTTCTTGCCGCCGAAAATCTTGCCGAGCTTCTCGTCAGCGTTGATGTTGCGCTTGTTCTTCTTGTCCTGCAGGCCGTTCTTCTTGATGTAGTCCCAGATCTTCTTGGTGATCTCGGTGCGGGGAATCGCCTTGTTCCCCACGACCTCGGAAAGGGCCGCCGAGGGCGTCACGGGCTTCATGAATGCGCTGTTCGCCATGTTCTGTAAATCCTCCTCGTCCGTCGTCGAAGACATCATAGCGTATTTCACGCCCGGGTGTCCCGGGGCCTAACGGGGCGGCCGGACGTAGGCCCAATGGCGGCCCGCCGGGGGGTCCGTCGGCCCCGGGAGCGTCCCGGCGAACCCGCTATGATGCGGCGATGCGCGCGGGAGCCCTAGCGGCGGTCCTGGCGGCCGCTCCGGCCTTTGGCCAGCGGCTGGCGCCGGTGCCGGTCCGAGGCGCCGGGCCCGCCATGCCGCATTCCGTCCTCTCCCCGATGCCGGCCGCGGGGAACGCCGCCCTGCCCGCCGGCCCCGCCCCTTCCCTCCAACCGGCCTTGGTCGCCCCGGGCGCCGCCTACGCCCAGGTGTTGGCGGAGCGGGGCTGGGTGGAGCACCGGACGGAGAAGGGGAGCTATCTGCTGGTCCTGCGGAAGGGCGTCGACTCCTACGGCCGGGCCATCTTCGTCATGGACGCCTTGGACGCCGCCGACCCCGGCCGCGGCACCGTCGCCCACGTGGACTTCGCCGTGCATCCCGAGCAGAAGCAGGCCGTCTTCGACGGCCCGTTGGACGAATACACGAAGGACCCGCCGGCCCTCCCGGAGGGCGTCTCGGCCGGGAACCTCTCCCATTGGCGCGAACACCTGTGGTTCGGGCTGTCGGTCCACCCGGACTACCGCGAGCGCGGCCTGGCCGGCCTGCTGATGGACACGGCGGCCTCGACGGCCCGCGCGGCGGGGGCCGAGGACCTCATCATCTATTCGACGGACGACAGCCGCAGCCTCTACAAGAAGCTCTACCGCGAGCACATCGCCCACGAGGAGTCCTCCACCCGGGGGGCGGAGGGCGAGGAGCAGAAGATCCACCGGCTGGTTGTGAGGCTGCCCGAGGCCGCGCCGGCGGCCGCCGCTCCCCGCCGCGACAAGACCCTGCGCTTTTTGGCGGTGATGGACCTCATCCGGAAGCGGACCGTGGGGCCGGTCCCGGAGTCCGCCAAGAACACGAAGACCTTCATCGTCCCCGGCCTCTTCGGGAACCACCAGGGAGACGCCTACCGGGGGAACCTGCGCCGGATGGAGGAACTGGGGCTTAAAGGCGAGATCTTGGACATCAACACCGAGGACAAGGCCCCCGAGGGGATGGCGGCCATCGAGGCGGCGGTGCGGGCCTCGCCGGTGCCGGTGGTCCTCGTGGGCCACAGCCGCGGGGGCGTGCTGGTGCACGACTGGTACCGCCTCGCCCCGGCGGAGCTCAAGGCCAAGGTCTCCCGGGTCGTCCTGGTGCAGGCGCCGTTGGCGGGCACGAGCTTCGCCAACTGGGTCATCGGAAGCGCGTGGCGGCGCCTGATCGTCCGCTATCTGAGCTGGCGCTACGGCGCCGACATCCTGAAGACCGCCCGCGAGATGACGCCGAAGGTCCGAGCGGCGGTCCTCGAGGCCCTGCCTCCTTGGACGCGGGAGGACCTGGCCAAGGTCTGGGTGCTGCGCTCGGTGAAGCCCCCGGGCCGGAGCTTCTACGGCCGCCACGCGGCGCTGCTCAAGGCCATGGGCGACCGGGACTCGGACGGCATCATCCCGGCCGCTTCCGCCGCGGTCCCCGGAGCCAGGGACATCTTCCTGCAGGACGTGGACCACTCCAACACGATGCTGGAGAAGCCGGGCTGGCTCAAGCGCTGGCGCGGCTACAAGCCGCACCCCGACTACGACGTGGGCGACATCACCGAGGCGCTGATGCGCCTCCTGTTCAAGGTGCCGTAGTCAGCTTCGCCTCGAGCTCCTTGACGCGGGTGAGGAGTTCGGGCAGCCGTTCCAGCGCGGCGTTCATCTTGTGCATCTGGCGGGCCGGGCGGGCGGGCGAGCCGAAGTAGGCGGTGCCCGGCTCGGTGTCCTGGGCGACCCCGGAGAGGCCCATCACGATGGTGCCCTTGGCGAGGTGCAGGTGGTCCTTCACGATGACCATCCCCGAGATCATCGAGCCGTCCTCGATGACGCAGGAGCCCCCGACCGCCGAGTTCCCGACCACGTAGATGTAGCGGCCCAGCTGGCAGTTGTGGCCGATGTGGACCTGGTCGTCGAGCTTCGTGTGCTCCCCGATGACCGTGCTCTCGATGGTGCCGCGGTCCACCGTGCAGGAGGCCCCGACGCGCACGTGGTCGCGGAGGACGACGTCGCCGATCTGCGGGACCTTGCTGCGCTTGCCGTCCTGGTCGTGGAAGCCGAAGCCTTCGCCGCCGATGACGCTGCCGGCGTGCACCGAGCAGAAGCGCCCGACCGAGCAGCCGTAGCCGATGACGACGTTCGGGAAGAGGACCGTGCCCTCGCCGACCTTGGCGCGGGGCTCGAGGACGACGCCCGGGTAGAGGACGGCGTGCGGGCCGACCTCGGCGCCCTCCATGACGACCGCGCCGGCCTGCACCGAAGCGGTGGCGTCGACGCGGGCGGAGGGGTGGACGTGGGCGCCGGCGGCGACGCCGGCGGGGAACTTCGGGGCCTTGTCGAAGCGCGCGAGCAGGGCGATGAGGGCCCAGCGGGACTGCCCTTCCTTGGCGATGAGGCAGCGCGGGAACTGGGGGGCCAACGCCGGGGTGGTCAGGATGACGCCCTTTTCGGCCGCCTTCGGGTGGCGCTTGAGGACGGCGGGCGTCTCGATGAAGTAGACGGACCCGTCTTCGAGCGAGTCTTCGGGCTTCAGACGTTCCACGTCCTTGACGCCGGAGATGGGGGTGTCGGAGGGGCCGGAGAAGGTGAGGCCGAGGGCTGCGGCGAGTTCGCCTAGTGTGGTCATGCGTCAGATTAGCAATAATCGGTCGACGGACCGGAGGCGGCCATGTTCACTTTCTTCAAGGGGGCGTTCGGGCTGGCGGCGGGGGAGACCCCCGAGACGCCGGTCGCCGAGCGCCGCGCGGCGGACCTGCGCGACAACATCCTGGACCAGCTGGTGACCATCGTCTGGACCGTGGCGCTCGTGGGCCAGGAATGGGGCCGCTGGAAGATGGGCATGGCCGCCAACCCCTACCCGGTCTCCTCGATGGGCGCGATGGCGCTGGGCTACGCCACCTGGCGCCTCCTCCGCCTCGTCCCCCGCTGGCGAGACTCCTGATTGGTGTCAGTGTTTCGGAACTTTCGGAAGTCAGGGATTCCGGAAGTTCCGAAACTTCCGAAACACTGACACCAAGTCACCGCCCGGCGCAGCGTTGGACGGAGCCGACCTCGCCCAGCATCTCGTGCTGACGTTCGGGCGTCAAGGTGAGCTTCGCGGCGGTCGCGGCGGAGAAGATCTCGTCGGCCGGCCGGGCGTTGTAGTCGGCGGCTCCCGCGTACACCTTGTAGATGAGCTCGTTGGCCGTGCCCAGCCCCTGGTTGTACGCCGCGACGGCCGTGTACCAGCCTAGGTCCTCGGGCGTCACCTCGGGGAGGCGGTCGCGGCGCAGGTAGGTGAGATACGCGGCGGTGAGGCCGAAGTTGGTCTCGATGTTGTAGATGTGCCCCGCCTCGTCTTTGTGAGCGGCGATGGCGGCGGCCCGGGCCTTCTTCTTGGCCTCGATGGCGGCCGGCGAGGCCCCCGCCTTCCGGAGGTCCGCGATCTCCCGCGTGATGGCGTCGACGTCCGGAGCCCCGTTGAACTTGGTGGGCATCGAGGCGCCCAAAAGCGACGCGTACTCGCGCGTCTGGCGCCCCAACTCGGGATTCTTCTGGATGCGGGCGACCATGTCCCCGGCGGCTCCGTTGGTCAACTGCCCCACGCCCTTGGCGGAAGTCGTCCAGGCCGAGGCGCCGCGGTCGAAGCCGGACTCCCGGAAGGTCAGGCACATGAGGACGGCGGGGGGGATCTTGTAGGCGACGGACGCCGCGCGCGCCGCGCGGACCAGGCGCCAGAGGTCCGAGTCGGCCACGTTGGCCTTCGAGCCCCTCAGGCCGACGCCGCTCTTGGCGAAATGGGTCACGAGCGCGTCGCGGTCCTTGAACGGGCCCGAGGGGACGGCGGGCTGGTTGATGAGGGCCAAGAGGAGGTCGTATTCGCGGGGGGAGAGCCGGCGGCCGTTCAAAGAGCGCAGGATGCGGTCATAGGCGCGGCGCGTCTCGGGGGAGACGGGCCGGCCCAGGGCGTCGACCTCCTGGCCGGGCATCGCCGGGACGTCGAGGGCGGGCGAGCCGACGGGGACGAGGCCGCGGAGCTGGTCGAGGGCCGGGGTGGCGAACGCGGGAGCCGCGAGAACGGCCGAGAGGAGGAGGGTCTTCATGGGCCCAGTATAAAGGAGGCGCCGGGACGGGGAGCGGGCCCCTGGCCCTAAACAACCTCGGTCTTTGGACCTACGTCAGTTGGAGCGCCAGGCGTAAACGTCGCAGCCGTCGACCTGTTTCTCGACGGGCTGGAAGTCCGAGGCCGTGCGCATCTCCTCGATGACGTGCTTGCCGATGAAGATGGTGTCGGCCTCGGCGTACTTCTGCATATGGCCGGCGATGTCGATGGAGCGGTCCGCCATCTCCTCCATCGGGACCGTGTCGTCGAAGAGCACCGTGCCGGTGTTGATGCCGCAGCGGACCTTGAAGTCCGTGCGCATCGCCTTGACGTTCGCGTTGAAGTGCTTCAGGTCGTTGATGACCTGCTTGGCGGCGAGGACGGCGTTCTCCGCGGTGGGGAAGCAGATCATCACGCCGTCGGGGGTCCAGGCGGCCTTCAGGCCGTTGTTGTCGGCGATGGCCTTCTCCACGAGCTTCCGGTAGTGCTTGAAGTCGCGCGTCGCGATGGAGGGGTCCTCGCCGACCTTCATCCCGGTCGAGTTCACCACGTCGATGGCCAAAAACGAGAGGGCCTTCTTCTGGAGCTCGAGCTGCTTCTTGGCCTGGGCCATGAGCTCCAAGAGCTCGTCGCGGGTCTTGCCGCCGGTCGTGCCGCCGGATTGGAGGGCGGGGGAGACGGTCGGGACGGCGGGCTTGTCGTGGGCCTTCACGGCCTCCTCGGTGAGCCGTTTCGCCTCGGCCTCGCGGAGCATCTGGGCTTGCTCGGTCAGCGCGGCCTGCTCGATGCGCGCGGCCTCGGCGATGCGGGCGGCCTCGCGGACCTTGAGGGCCTCGACGCTCAGGCGCTGTTTCTCGAGCTCGGCCGAATGGCGCGCGCGCTCGATGGCCTCGCGGTCGGCGCGGGCGGCGGCCTCGCGCTCCATCCGGGCCAGCGCCGCCTTCTTCTCCTCGGCCCGCTTCAAACGGTCGGCCTCGATCTCGGCCATCCGGAGCTCCTCCTTCTTCGTGTGCTCGAGCTTCCAGCGGAAGTGCTTCACGCGGCTGCGCTGGGTCTCGACGAGGACCCACAGCACGAGCACCGCGCACAGCAGGACCCAGGGGGAGACGTCGTAGCCGCCG
>SCTT01000004.1 GCA_004322435.1 bacterium | reverse complement strand
GCTCTTCCGATCTCCGGCACGGGGTTCTCGAACGGCCTCAACAACGTGAACGCGCTGGGG
This sequence comes from bacterium, assembly GCA_004322435.1. Taxonomy (GTDB): domain Bacteria; phylum Elusimicrobiota; class Elusimicrobia; order UBA1565; family UBA1565; genus SCTT01. Next base: position 4,158 of record SCTT01000004.1, on the reverse strand, counting down.
GACCTGAACCCCAACACCAGCCGCGGCGTGCAGAAGAACTTCGGCGCCAGCCAGCCCCCGGTCCGGCACATCCAGGAGCAGAAGGACTTCCGCCGCTCGGTCATCAACTTCTGGGACGGCCGCGACGAGGCGGGCAACGTCCTGCCCGACGGCGACTACGTGTTCGTCATCTACGCCGCCCTGCCCTCCCCCAACGGCTTCCTCTACACCGGCAACGGCAGCACGACGGACAAGCGCATCTGGTCCTCGAACGCCCGTTCGGGCTTCCTGACGGTCTCCCGCGGCTTCGTGACCGTCAGCCAGGTCGGGCCCGCGTCCACCGTCATCGGCTCCTCGCCGCCCGTGGCGGGCCTCGACCCGTTCACCTTCAGCTATTCGCTCTCCCGCGAGGCCATCGTCTCGCTCAAGATCTTCAGCGGCGGCGGCAACAGCCTCGTGAAGACCTTGGTGGACCGCGAGGTGCGTCCGGGCAACTTCCTCAACCGCGAGCGTTGGCTCATCCCCACCGGCGACAACGGCCTGTGGGTCTCCTCGGGGACCTACTTGGTCCAGCTGACGGCCGCCGACAGCTTCTTTCCGGTCAAGGTGACGACGACGACGGCCCTGTTCTTCGCGAACCCCTTCCGCATCGCCGACGTCACGACCTCGCCGCTCTTGACGGCGGCGACCGACGTGCTGACGATGAGCTACCAGCTCTCGCAGCCGATGCAGGTGGCCTGGAACATCTACCCGGCCGGCACCGTCATCACCGGCTCGACGGCGACCTGGCCCCCCTGCGCCTCGCTCGAGCCGGGCAACTGCGGGCAGGTCACCTTGAACGGGTCGCCGACCAAGCCCCTGATCACCATCAAGGGCATGCGCCCCGGCCGCCTGCGCGTCACCGAGTTCTGGGACGGCCGCGACGCCGACGGCCTGTTCGTGCCCGACGGCAACTACGTCTTCGTTCTGGCCGCCCAGTCCACCACGACCCCGCGCTACTTCGCGACCGACCAGATCATCGGCAACGTCACCGTCGCGCGCGGGTCCATCGTCTTCCCGATCTTCAACGTCACGCCGACCTTCCCGTCGCTGTTCAACTCGAGCCAGACCATCTCCCTGCCGCCCTACGAGATCGACTACTCGATGACGCGTCAGTCCTCCGTGACGGTGACCGTCCTCAAACAGTCGGCCACGCCCACCATCGTCAAGACGGTCGTCGCGGGGCAGGTCCGGGACGCCAACATCCTCAATAAGGAGTTCTGGGACGGCCGCAACGACCAGGGGAGCTTCGTCGAGCCGGGCTTCTATATCGTCCGCGCGGTGGCCGAGGACCTGGCGTCGTCCTTGTCCTCGGGCTCCACCGCGCAGATGACCGTGTCGGTGAACCCCTTGCGCATCTACGACGTGGCCATCAGCCCGCTGCGTCCGGACTTCGGGAGCGCGCTCATCGCCTACCAGGTCTCCGAGACGATGAAGGTGGCGGTCAAGATCTATAAGCCGGGCACCATCTTCGACCCGAACGGCAACCCGAGCCCGCCGGAGACCAAGAGCCTCGTCAAGCGCATCGTGGGCGTGCGCCCGGCCCGCGCCGAGATCTCCGAGACCTGGGACGGCACCGACGAGAAGCTGAGCCTGGTGCCCGACGGCAACTACATCTTCAAGATCGTGGCCTCGACCTCCATCGACGCCATCGACACGCTGACCGGGAACCTGGCGGCCGGGGCGCCGCTCGCCACCGACCTCATCATCTCCGAGATCCCGGTCGTGCGCGGGGGATCGCTCGACCCCGTCAACGACTTCTTCGGCAACACCTTCGTCTATCCGAACCCCCTGCGGGACGCGGTCGGGAACTTCCAGATCTATGTGCCGCTGCAGGCCAAGGTGAGCCTCAAGCTCTACAACATCGCCGGCGAACAGGTCCTCGACAAGGACTTCGGGGTCAACGCCGCCGACACGTACATCAACTACGCCTGGCCCAAGACCAACCAGGCCGGGCGGCCGGTCGCCCACGGCGTCTACTTCGCGCTGATCCGCGAGGAAGGCACGCGCGGCGAGCAGTCGCTTCTGCAGACGGTCAAGAAGATCCTGATCCCATGAGACGCCCCCTCGCCCTCGCGCTGGCCCTCCTCGCCCTCTCGGCGACGGCGGCCCGCGCCATCGACCCGGACGCCGGGACGGCGGGCGCCTCCTTCATGAAGCTCGGCATCGGCAGCGCGCGGGCGATGGCGTTGGGGCGCGCCTACGTGGCCCTGGCCGAAGGGACCGACTCGCTCAACTGGAACCCCGCCGGCCTGGCGCTGACCCAGCAGCGCGAGATGTCCTACGGGTACCTGCGGCACTTCCAGGACATCGACTCCCCTTTCTACATGGCCTACGCCCACCCGCTCGGGCGGACCGTCATCGGCGTCAACATGGGATACCTGTCGGTCGACGGGTTCGAGGTGCGCGACTCGCGCGGCGTGCCGCTGCAAAGCGACGACGTGCGCGTCCAGGACGGGTTCGGCACGGTGGGCGTCGGACGCTCCTTCTGGTACGAGAAGGTCTTCTTGGGCGGCTCGCTCAAGGTCGCCCATGAGGACAACGCCGGCGCCATCCACAACGCGATGGCGGGCGACTTCGGGGCCCTGCTCAAGCCCAACCAGTTCATCACCTTCGGCTTCTCGTCGCAGAACTTCGGGGCCGGGTCCCGCATCGCCTCGGTGACGCGGGGGGGCGCGGCGATCAGGTCCTTCGACCTGCTGACGACGTCCATCGAGCTCTCGAAGCCCTCCGACGGCCCCATGCGCTTAGGGTTCGGCGGCGAGTTCATGCTCCCCGAGGACATGCTGCAGGTCGGGCAGATCTACCTGCGCATGGGCTACTACTCGGCCGACGACCTGGGGCAGGTGCTCAAGGAGGACCGCAGCTTCCTGTACCCGCTGATCGGCTCGCCGAAGCTCAGCTTCGGCCTCGGCATGTTCACCGCCCAGGCCTTCGGCTACGGGATGAACTTCGACTACACGCTGGTCTCCTACGGCGCGCTCGGGACAGCCGACATGATCCAGCTCAAGGTAAAGTTCTGATATGGACGCCTTGACGCTCTCCCGGCCTCCGTCTACACTTCAAGAGATGGGTAGGAAGCGCCTTCCTTATATTAAGGGGCTCCGCGGGGTCCGAGGGCAGGCTTTGGTGGAGTACCTGCTGATGACGGCGATGCTGCTGTTTTTGTTCACGGGGATGTACCGGCTGCTGCAGAGCAACCTGAAGAACTACTTCCGGGGTGCCGGCCAGTCGATTCTCAAGGCGTACTACTGACCAGGGGAGGTCAACGGACATGGAGTCACTGAAGGCGAAGGTCAACGAAAGGCTGCTGAAGCTCGCGGTCCGTCTCCAGAGCGAGCGGGGCCAGAATACCGTCGAGTATCTGATGATGCTCGCCGTCATCGTCGGCGTCATCCTCGTGATCGGGAAGATGTTCAAGCCGCAGATCAGCGGCATCTTCAACCAGATCATGGGCATGATCTCCGGCGCCGCGTCCACGGTGGGCTCGGGGAACTGATCGGAGCCGTCTCCCCGGGCCCGGCGTTTGCCGGGCCCGGGGCGGACGGACCAGAGGCATGGATGAAACGGAAGTCAGACAAGCGGGCGTCGGGCGGCCAGGTCCTCGTCGAGGTCCTGCTGATGCTGCCCGTGTTCCTGCTTCTGGTGTTCACGGTCATGGAGACCGGGCACCTGGCTTTCCGGACCATACTTCTGCATCACGCGGCCTACGAGGTCGCGCGCATCGGCTCGCTGACGGCGACGGCCATCGCCGCCCCGGGCTGCCCGCCGCCGGTGGTGAGCGCGAACAAGCTCAAGCCCGTGGCGCTCTCCTTCTTCAACAACAACGCCGCGGGGGCGCCGCAGGTCAGCGCCATCGCCAAGCCCACTTTGCAGGACCCGCAGGAAGGCTGCATGAACTACGACGTGGAGGTGACGCTCGTCCAGCGCATCCCCATGATCTTCCCGATGACGGGGTTCATCCTGTCCAATACGAAGGACCGGCGTTTCCGGGTCTTGACGGCCGAGGTGCGGATGCCGATCGAGCGTCCGCTGTTCAAATGAGGGGCTCCACCCGAGGGTGACATCATGGAAAAGAAAGGCGTCTTGGTGCCCATGGTCCTGGCGGTCGCGGCGGCGGTCGTGTACCTGATGGTGCTG
>SCTT01000272.1 GCA_004322435.1 bacterium | reverse complement strand
CGACCCGGAGCCCTTGGACGCCGACAAGGTCAAGGCGCTCCTGCCCGCCGCGCCGCCGCCCGGCAAGACGGCCCTGGCCCTCTTCCATCCGCCGGGCGCCGAGCCGCACGCCGACATGATTTTGGCCCTCGCCTACGAGGTCGCTAAGGCGCGCGGGTGGCCGTTCCCGTGGAAGGTCGTCGCCAAGCGCGCGTATCCCCTCGACCCCCCGCACGCGGCCCCCTATCTCCTCGCCGAGGAGTGCCTGCGCTCGGGCGCGCAGGCGGCTCTCATCGTCGGTCCGACGCCCGGCACCGAACTGGCCGGCCAGGAGAAGATGTTCCGGGCCCTGTCGGCGCGGCTCTTGGCCGAGGCCGGCGTCCCCGCCGCGGCCGTCCCGTTCGCCCGCGTGCGCGAGAAGAAGCAGGGGCTCTTCGCCTACCTGGACCTCGCGCTGCGGGCCGGAGGCCGCGCGTGACCGCGGCCCTGGCCCTCCTCGCCGCCGCGGCGGCCGCGGCTTCGGCCGCCTGGTGGACGCGCCTGACGCGTCTGTTGCCCGCCGAGCGCGCGTTGGCCCGCGAGCGGGCGCTGGCCGAGCGCCGGGCTTCGTTCGCCCTCGAGCTTTTGCGCGCGCGCCGTCCTCCGGCCAGCCCGAGCCTCCTGGACGAGACCGTGCAGTCGGCCTGCGACGCCTTCCTCGAGCGCTTCGGGGGCCTGAGCCTCGTCGTGTGGACCCGGCGCGGCGCGGTGGGGGGGCAGTCCGCCTCCTCGGGCGGGCCGACCCTGCGCACCGGCGTCCTCGCGTCCGTCGGCGCCGAGAGCCTGGCGCCCGCCGAGGCGGTCTGGGACGAGGCCTTCGCCGCCTCCGCCGCCGTCGGCTGGGCCGGCGCGCCCGCCGCCGCCGGCCGCGGCGTGCTGCGGCCCTGGGGCGCGCGCGGCCAGGTCTGGGGCCTGGTCGGGGCCGTCCAGCCCGCGGGCGCCGAGGACCTGCTGGCCCTCCACGCGCCGGCCTTAGACGAGCTCGCCGCCCATCTCGACGGGGCCGCGGAGCGCGCGGCCCAGCTCTGGGAGGCCGAGCGCTCGAAGGCCGAGCTCGAGGGCGGCCTCGACGCGACGATGCGGCGCTTGGACGAGACCAACGTCCAGCTCATCCGCCGCGCGCGCGAGGTGCGCACGCTCCACGAGGTCACGGACGCCGTCTCGCGCAACCCGGCGCAGACCGGGGTGCTCGAGGCCATCGTCTCCATCGTCGCGCGCTCGCTCGAGGCGGACCTCTGCGCCTTCCTGCTCTTGGACGAGGCCACCGGCGAGCTCGTCACCCAGCCCGGCGCCTTCGGCCTGGCCAACGACGAGGGCTCGCTCTACCGCATCGCGCTCTCGAACGAGCAGTCCTCCTCGGTCCGGGTCTTCAAGAGCGGCGAGCCGTTCTTGACCGCCGACGCCCAAAACGACCCCAAGGTCATCTCGCACTACGCGCGCCTGTGGCGCTGCCACTCGGTGCTGGTCGTCCCGCTCTCCATCGAGGGGCGCCGCATCGGCGTGCTGCGCGTCGGCTCCTTCAAGAAGGGCTTCTTCTCCTCGGACCACGTCGAGTTCGTCTCGCTGATCGCCGAGGAGGCCGCGGTCCTCGTCGAGGGGGCCGTGCTCTCCCGGCGGCTGGCCGATTCCAACCGGCGCCTCGCCGAGATGAACCGCATCAAGGACGACTTCGTCTCCACCGTCAGCCACGAGTTCAAAACCCCGCTGACCTCCATCCTGGGCTTTCTGTCGGTCATCATCGACGGCGACGCCGGCGCCTTAAACGAGGAGCAGCGGCGCTTCTTGGGGATCGTCCGCGGCTCGGCGCAGCGGCTCTCGGGGCTCGTCAGCGACATCCTCGACATCTCGAAGCTCGAAGGGGGCCTCGAGATGGAGGCCGCCCCGCTCGACCTGGCCGCCGTCGCGCGCCGGACCGCCGAGGAGTGCGAGTTCAAGGCCTCCGAGAAGGGGGTCTCCATCGCCGTCGAGGCCTCCGACCAGGTCCCCCCGGTGACGGGCTCGGAGCGCTGGCTGGGGCAGGTCGTCGAGAACCTGCTGACGAACGCGGTCAAGTTCTCGAAGCCCGGCGGGGCCGTGTCCGTGCGCCTCGCCCATAAGGGCGAGGGCGTGCAGGTCACGGTCACGGACTCCGGAATCGGAATCCCGGCGGCCGACCAGGCCCGCATCTTCGAGAAGTTCTTCCGCGCCTCGAACCGCGACGCGACCGGCGCCTCCGGCACCGGCCTGGGGCTGGCGATCTGCCGCCACATCGTCAACCGCCACGGCGGGCGCATCTGGTTCGAGTCCGTCGAGGGCGCCGGGACCAGCTTCCATTTCGTCGTGCCCACGGCCAAGGCCGGGGACCCCGCCGGCCGTCCCGCGGCGGCGACGAGGCAGGTATGATGCACCGGAGGAGTCAATGACGAACAAAATGCTCGGTCTGGCGGGCGCCGTGCTGGCCCTGGCGTTCACGGCGGCGTGCGGCAACAAGGGCTTCGTGAAGGGCGGCAAGGTGCAGGATACGCTCAACCAAGAGGCCGACAAGGGCAAGTTCATCGAGGCCATCGGCATCGGCGCGGCCGACCCGACCTTGCCCACCGAGACCCAACGGCGGGCGCTCTCGCGGGACGCCGGCATCGTCAAGGCCCAGTACGAGATGCTCTCGATGGTGAAGGGCGTCGAGATCGAAGGCGGCATCACCGTCTCGCGCGCGATGGAGAAGGACTCGACCTTGGAGGCCCGCCTCAAGGAGACCATCCGGGGCGCCGAGATCGTGAAGACCGAGTTCACCAAGGACGACGGCGCGGTCGTCACGCTCCGCCTGCTCAAGAAGCGCCTCGAACAGATGATGGGCGTGAAGTTCAAGTAAGCCCATGACGCGCCTCCCCGTCCTCGCGCTCCTGGCGGCGTCTTTGGCGCTCTCCGCGTGCGCCCACAACCGCCTGAAGCTCGGCAAGACCGAGGACGGGGAGGTCGTCGAGGCCGAGGGCTGGTCGCCCGACGACGCCAAAGACCTGCTGGGCACCCGCCAGCGCTCGCTGGCGGAGGCGCAGAAGAAGGCCGTGGAGCGGGTGGTCGGCGTCTACGTGTCGGCCAAGACGCGCGTGGCCGCGGCGGTGACGCTCGACCAGAACATCCTCGCGAACGTCGGCGGCTACGTGAAGCGCTACGACGTGCTCAAGGAGTGGTCCGAGGGCGGGTTCTATAAGACCAAGATCCGGGCGCACGTCCTCTATAAGAAGCTGGGCGACGACTTAAAGGGCCTCGGGCTCGTGCGCCCCGAGGCCCCGCCCGGCAACCCGCGCGTGCTCGTCGACGTCGCCGAGACCGGGGGCGACGCGGGCGAGAGCCCGGCCGCCGCGGCGGTGCGCAAGTCCTTCGTCGAGCGCGGCTTCCAGGTCGGGGCCGCGGCGCCGAAGACGGGTGCCTCCGACATCCGGGTCGTCGGGACGGCGTCCGCGCGGGAGCTCACGGACGTGCGCCTCGGGGGCTTCGTCTCCTGGCGCGCGCGCGTCGAGCTGACCGCCTCGCGGACCGGCTCGGCCGAGGTGCTCGCCCGCAAGACCCAGGAGGCCTCGGGGCTCGACACGGTCTCCGACATAGCCCGGGCCAAGGCGCTCGAGAACGCGGGCGGGCTGGCGGCCGAGGCGATGGCCTTGGAGCTCGCGCAGCTGTTGTCGAGCCGGACGACCGTGACGCTGCGCGTGCGCGGCGTCACCGGCGGCCTCGAGGCCGTCCAGCGGCTCGCCGACGACTTGCGCCTGCAGCCCGACATCGCGCAGGCGACCCTCACGGGGTTCGGCGGCGGCGAGGCCGAGCTGGCGGTGACGACCGAGCGCTTCGGCGGCGACGAGCTGGCGGCGCTCCTCATCAAGCTCCGCAAGCTCCCGCTCGAGGTCCGCTCGGTGTCCCCGCTCTTGGTCGAGGCCGACGTCAAGAGATGAGGAAGGCCGCCCTAGCGCCCATCGCCGCGGCCCTGGCCGCGTGCTCGCCGCGGGCCGTGCGCTACGTCGCGCCCGACCTGCCCTCGCGCCTGCCCGCCTCGGTGGCCGTGCTCCCCTTCGACAACGAGAGCGTGAGCCTCAAGGGCCCGGAGCTGGCCCGCCGGCTCACCGCCGAGGCGCTGGCGGCCCGCGGGTTCTCCTCGCCGGAGGCCAAGGACGTCGACGAGGCGTTGACGCGCTTGGGCGTCAGCGACGGCGGACAGCTGCGCGCCTTCGACCCCAAGAAGGTGGGGGAAGCGGTCGGCGCGGCCGGTCTCCTCTACGGGACGCTCGAGGAGTTCACGTACCAGAACGTGGGCTTTCTGCGCCGCCGGGCGGTCCGGCTGACGCTCAAGCTCGTCGAGGCGGCGACCGGCGAACGGCTCTACGAGGCCGTGGGCGCCGAATCGCGCGGGCGGGCGGCCTTGGACAAGAAGGCGGCCGGGCGCAATTTCGTGGACGGCGTGGTGGAACAGGCGGTGGAGACGGCGCTCGGCGCGCCCCTCCTGCTCGAGTCGCGCCTGGCCGTGGACGAGGCCCTGACGGGCCTCCCGAGGAGACCCTGATGAAGATGCCTGCCCTGGCGGCGACGGTTTTGTGCCTGGCGGCGGCCTGCGCGCCCCGCGAGAGCGTCCGGCGCGACTCGCCGATGACGGCGACCGAGACCGAGAAGGAGTCCTCCAAGTACGTCGGCCCCAAGCGCCGCATCGGCGTGGTGGACTTCGAGAACAAGACCAACTACGGCCAGCGCCTGGGCACCGCCGCTTCGGACATCCTCGTCACCGAGCTCGCGAAGACCGGCCGCTTCGTGGTCGTCGAGCGCGACAAGCTCAACAAGATCTTGGACGAGCAGAAGCTGCAGTCCTCGGGCGCCATCGACCCGAAGACCGTCGTGCAGGTGGGCAAGGTCCTCGGCCTCAACGCCATCGTCACCGGCGCGGTCACCGAGTTCGGCGTGAAGACCGAGGGCTCCGAGTACCTGCTGGTGCAGTCCAAGCGCCAGACCGCCGAGGCGTCGGTCGACATCCGCCTGGTGGACGCCGAGACCGGCCAGGTCGTCTACGCCGACTCCGGCAAGGGCACGGCCAAGAGCGGCAAGGGCTCGGTGCTGGGCCTGGGCACGCGCGGGGGCTACGACGAGACGCTCGAGGGCAAGGCCCTGCGCGCCGCCATCGTCGAGTTCACCGACAACATCGTCAGCCAGGTCTCGAAGAAGCCCTGGTCCTGCCGCATCGCCGCGGTCTCGGGCGACATCATCTATCTGAACGCCGGGCCGACGATGGGCGTGGAGCCCGGCCTCAAGCTCGACTGCTTCCATTTGGGGAAGGCCATCAGCGACCCCACGACCGGCCTCGTCCTCGGCTACACCGAGGTGCCGCTCGGGCGCCTGCGCATCACCGGGGGCTTGGGCGAGACGGGCGAGGGCTCGACCGGCGAGTTCATGAGCTCGACGGCCGTGAAGGCCGAGCCCAAGGACATCTGCCGGCTGGCGAAGTAGCCGGCGTTCGCACGGCGAAGTTTACGCGCTTCGGGCGCGTGGGTTCGAGAATCGCAAACGACCGCGATTCTCGAACCTCCCTTCGATGAACGGCAAGAATCTGATCCGGTCCGGAGTGGTTGCCGCTATCCCCAGGGATAGTCGTTGCAGTCCGCCGTTAAGGCGGAGCGAGAGCCCGACCTTGCCTCGCAGAGGGTTCCCGCTTCGAGGATTCCCGTATGAGGAATCCTCGAAGCCACGCGCCCGAGGCGCGTAAATTCCTCCGTTCGCGGGTCGTCAGCGCCCGCTGAGCGCCTTCGCCCGCTGCGCTTCGCGCGCGGCGTGCGCGTCCATCCCGCCGGCGGCGTAGAGCCGGGCCAGGTTCGCGTGGGCGTCGGCGTCGAGGGTGACGTCGTAGACCAAGATGGACCCGCCCAGGACGGCCTCGGGCTTGCGGGCGTCGAGCCAGGCGAAGGGGTCCGGCCCCAGCGCGCGGGCCAGATAGAGGCCCACGCGGTTCGTGGCGCTCACCGCCAGCAGTTCCTTCTGGGGCTTCGGCCCCCCCAGGTGCGCCTTCTCGCCCCACACCCCGAACGAGTAGAGGTCCTGGAACGGGAAGCCGACCGCCTCCGGCACCGTCGCCCCGTAGTAGGAGAGGACGACCTCGTCGGCGCCGCTTGAGCGCACGTAGTCCCGCAGCGCCCACAGGTCCTGCCCCCAGTCCACGTTCGAGTCCGAGAGCTTGCGCCAGGGCTCGGAACCGCCGAGGAGGTTGAAGTAGGCGAGGGTGTCGGACGTCGCGGCCACGGACGCGAGGCCCGTCCAGGCGCCCAAGGCCAGCCCCAGCCAGGGCCGGCGCGCCGCGGCGAGCGCCGCCGGGACGGCCAAGAGGGAGACGGCGGGCAAGATGTAGCGCAGGCCCAGCTGGATCTTGTTGGCGGACGCGACGCCCACGAGCACCGCGGCGGGTACGAGCACGGCCGCCGTCCACAGCGCCTCGCGCCGGTCCCAATCCTTGCGCGCCAGCCACGCGGCGGGCAGGACCAGCAGGCCGGGCGTGAGCTTGAGCAGCAGGCACGCCGGGTAGGTCAGCCAGAAGCCGTCGTAGGACACGCGGCCGAACAGGTAGGTCGCCTGCCCGCGGGCCTGGTACGCCAGCGTGTTCTTCACGGCCAGCCAGTAGAAGCCGACGTCCTTGACGAGATAGAGCGCGAGGAAGACCCCGGCGGCGGCCGCCGCGGCCGACCCCAAGGCGCGCGCGAGGCGCGGGCGAGACTCGGCCGGCAGCGCGCCGAGCGCGCCCGCGGCCCCGAGCACCAGGACGTAGGCGGGCCCGAGCGTCAGCGCGTTGTGCTTGGCCAAGAGGGCGGCCGCCGTCAGCGCGCCGAAGAGGGCCCCGCGCCCCGCCGAAGGCGCCTTAAGCGTCCACAGGAGGGACAAAGCCGAGAGCAGCATCAGCGAGGCCACCGTCGCGTCCTCGCCGACGAGGCCCGCGTGGGCCAGCAGGCTGGGCTCGGCGCTCAGAAAGAACGTCAGCCACAGGGCGGGAGCCGGGCCGAAGAGCGCCGCCGCCAGCGCGAAGGCGGCGAGCATTGCGGCGGCGTTCAGGGCGATGAGGGCCGCGCGGGACCAGAAGAGCAGGCGCTCCTCGGGCACGGCGTTCTTGTGGAGGTCTTTTAAGAAGAACCGCCAGCGGTGGTCCTGGAGGCCTTTCCACGGCGAGTCCGCCGTCAGCCACAAATCCGCCTTGCGCCAGTCCTCGTCGGCGCGGTCGAAGGAGGCGCCCAGGAGCTTGGGACCGAGGCCGGCGACCCAGGGGACGAGCGGCGGCTTGTCGATGGAGAGGCGGAAGTCACCCGTCTCCCAGAGCGCGTGGCCGTAGACGAGGTAGAGGGCCTCGTCGTAGGAGGGGGACTTGAGCGCGGCGGCGTGCAGGAGGCGCGCGGCGAACACGGCGGCGAGCAGCGCCGCGACGGCCCAATGGCGCGCGGCGGCGGGCTGGGGGAGCGCCGGCGAGACGTCGCGGCGTTGCTTGGCCACCTCAGCGGGCGTCGACTTCGGCGTAGGCCAAGGCCGAGGCCCGCCGGATGGTCGACAGCAGCCCGACGAGCTTCGGTCCGCGCGTCATCACGCAGAGCACGTAGGGGGTCTTCGGGTGGTAGACGATGCCGCAGTCGTGCAGCTGCAGCTCCGGCCCACCGTCGGAGGTTCGCTCGCCGAACTTGTGGGCGACGGGGACGCCGGCCGGGACGCCGGAGGGGAGCCCCTGCCGGAACGAGGAGCGCGCCAGGATGCCCAAGGCCTTCTCGGACATCTCGCGGGTCAGGTAGGAGGCGTTGTAGAGGATGCGGAAGAAGGTCGCATAGTCCTTGACCCGCATACGGGCCTCGGGGGCCGCCGGGGGCGGCGCGCTCAGGCCCAGGTCGGCGAAGACCCGGTCGTAGACCGGCCGCAGCTGCAGCGTGTAGAGCGCGTCGAGCGCGACGTTGTCCGAGTGGGCGACGACGAGCTCGAGGAGCTCTTCGACCGTGTAGACCTTCCCGGCCTCGACCCGGGCGTCGGCCGGGATGAGGAGCGGCGTCCTGTCGGGCGGCAGGTCGACCAAGAGGCGGCGGGACAATAGGGACGGGTCCGACTCGGCCTGTTTGAGGAGGCCCATC
>SCTT01000271.1 GCA_004322435.1 bacterium | reverse complement strand
CGTTTAAGAAGCGGAGGACGGCCTCCTTCGCCTCGGCAGGCTTGTCGGACTGGAACTTGACCACCGCCCTGTAAGACAGGTCCTGACAGGGCTTCTGGGGCACCGCGGTGCGGTCCCAGTAGCCGGCGGGAAAGACCCGCTTCTCCTTTCCAGCCGCCGGCAGCGCGGCCAGCGCCAGCGCGGCCGCGAGAAGCAGCGGGCGAGGGATCACTTGGCCCTCAGGGCGACGCGGATGAGCGCGCGCGATTTGGCGGCTTCGTGCGCCTTGATGAACTGTTCGAGGTTCTTCATCTGTGCGCCGAGGAGACCCTCGATGCCCGGCATGTCGCCCAGCTTCGCGCCCAGGGCCTCCATCTCGCGGCGAAGGCCGTCGCGCTTGAAGTAAAGCGCTTCGATGTCGGCGACCGGGATCTGCCGACTCTGGTCGTTCTGTTGGAACTGCAGGATGACCCCGAGGCCAAGGATGCGCTGGGCGAGCGCCGGGGCCGAGGCGCCCGGGACTTCCCAGAGCTCGTTCGAATCCCCGGGCTCGTCGGTCTTGTAGCGCGAGGTGTAGGAAACCTGCCCGCCCCCCGCGTCGACGCGGACGGTCTCGCTCTGGCGGAGGGCGTTGATGTTCTGCCCGCTCGCCGGCGCGCCTCCGGCCTCCGCCATCAGCTCCGCCACCTTCGTCCGGGCGGCGCCCACGGCATCGGGACGCAGCTCGACGAGGGCGGTCAGATAGTGCGAGGGAAATCCGTAGGCTTTCGTCCAGTAGCCGGGGGCGTTGAAATCCGGCTCCGCGGCGGCGGCCCTGACGGCCAAGAGCAGCAGCGCGAGCGCCGCGGCGGAGAAGGACGACATGCTCCCAGGTTAACAGCGGGGCGGCCGGTGCGCAAGGCCGTCGGCGGGCGACGGCCTACTTCTTGCAGCAGGGGCAGATCTGGCGCAGAGCCTCGAACGTGTAGATGCCCGAGCCGTGGCCGTCCGAGAACTGGAACGCGACCGCGTAGTTGCCGACCAAGGTGGCCTTCGAGGCCTTGAGGTCGTTCGGCACCGACTCGGGGTCCAAGAGCGGCGCGCCGGTGAATTCGTCGCGGCAGGCGGCGCAGCGGCACTGCTGGCGAAGATAGCGGAAGCCGTACTCGCTGACGTGGCCGTCGTCCCAGCGGATGCGGAACTTCTCGTCGCCGACCTTCTCGAGCTTCTCGGGGTAAGCGGTCACGCGGGCATCCTATCAAACCGGCGATGGACGTATCGGTGGGCGGCGGCCGCCAACGCAACGCCGCCCACCACATCTAGGATGTGGTGTTGGTGCGTAAGCACCGTCGACGCCGCGACCGCCGCCGCCCAGACGTTCAGCGCGGCCCGGCCGGTCGGGCCGCGCCGCGCTCCGAAAGCCGCGGCCGTGGTGCAGGCGAAGGCGACGTGGAGCGAGGGGAACAGGTTGTGGTCTAGGTTAAGGGTGTCCGCGGCCTTGAAGAAGGGGCCCCAAAATCCGGTCACGTCCGGCTGGGGGAACTTCAGCGCGGCGGGAAATAGAACGAAGAAGATTCCCGCCGCGCACAACTCCGCCGTCAACGTCCAGACCAATGCTTCGAATTCCCCTTCCCGCCTCAGCACCCAGGGCCCCAGCGCCAGCACCACGTTCATCGAGAGATAGACCGCGGACAGCGGGGCGAAGAACGGTATTGCCAGCTCGCCCGGCAGGTCCACCCGCCAGCGTACCGAATGCAAAGACGTCAGGCGGTCGGCGCCCCCATAGACCAGCGCGAACAGCAAAGCGAACCCGGCCGACAGGGCCAGCGCCCGGCGAAAGGCGGGCCAGGTCGGCCAGGCCAGGAAGGGTTCCCGCTCCACGGGCGACATTATAGAGGAAGAGCTAGGGACGCCGTAGGGCCCAGGGGGGCTTGGGCCGCTTGCCCGGGGGGGGCTGGGCCCTTCGCCCCTGCGGCTGTCACCGGATTGCCGGTAACATGAGCGTGATGAAGGCAAACCGGCCTTCGCGGACCCGCCAGGTCTTGGCCCTGGCCGCGTCGCTTCTGTGCGGCGCGCCGCCCTCCCTTTTCGCCCAGGTCATCGCTCCCGTGCGCAGCGGCCCCGTCGTGACGGCGGTGCCGGCTCCGATCGGGGTCCCGGGACTCGCGCCTTCCGCGGCGTCTGTCCTGCCGAAGGCCTCGCTCTCCCTGCCGACCGCCGCCCCCACGCTCCCGTCTGCGGTCCTCTCCGCGCCCCGCGCCGAAGCCGTGGGCGTCCTGCCCGCCGCCGCGGCCCCGGCGGCGCTGGCCGCTCCCGCGAAGGCCGCGTCCGCCGCGACCCTCTCCGCCCCGGTCTCCGCCCGCGAAGGGATCCGTACGGCCGTCAACGCGGTGGCCGGGGACGAGAAGGCGGGCCGCGAGAAGCCCGCGCTCTCGGCCCTGGGCGGCGACGCTCAGGCCCCCAAGGCGGACGGCTCCGCCGGCGAGCAGCGCGAGCAGGCCGAGTCTTTCTTCAACCAGAAAGCCGGCGGGCGCTCGAGCGTCTACGCGCTGGGCGACGACTTCGACCCCGACACCGCCCCGAACCCCGACGCGGCGAAGGGCAAGAAGCCGGGGAAGGGCAAAGGGAAGGGCAAGGACGCCCCGGCTCCCGTCCCGGACCCCGTCTACCCGGCGCGCATCCTCTCCTTCAACGGGACCGACATCCCCGCGACCTCCTTCCGGCCCGACCGCCCGACGAGCGAGCTCATCATCAAGGCCATCGGCGCGGCCAAGACCTCCATCGACATCGCCCTCTACGAGTTCAAGAGCCGGGACATCCTCAAGGCCCTGCGGGAGGCCAAGGCCCGGGGCGTGAAGGTCCGGGTCATCGTGGACTTCGGCAACACCTTCCCCTCGAAGCGCGACGACTCCACCTATTGGCCGAGCCGCTCCTTGGACCTCCAGTCGATGCTCTCCGAGGGCTTCGACGTCTCCATCCTCCGCGGCCTCGAGAAGTGGGGCATCGCGCACAACAAGATCGCGGTGTTCGACGGCCAGCTGGGCCTGTTCGGCTCCTACAACTGGTCCTACACCTCCGAGGACAACCACTACGAGAACCTGGTCTTCTCCGACGACAAGAAGAACATCGCCGGGCTGCAGGCCTACTGGGACTACCTGAAGGGCTTGAGCGTCCCCTTCGACCAGGCCCGGGCGCACGTCTGGCCGCAGACCGCCCCGGCCCCGCCCCACGACCCGGCCCCGTCCGTCGTCTTCAACGGGGTCGCCCTCCCCTCCTACGCCTTCTCGCCGGACGCCTACGCCGAGGACGTGGTCGTGAAGGCCTTGGACGCCGCCAAGAAGTCCATCGACGTCTCGATGTTCACGCTGACCTCGGGGCGGGTGGTGCGCGCCTTGGCGGCGGCGGCCGAGCGCGGGGTCAAGGTCCGGGTCCTCGTGGACCAGTCCCAGCACGACGAGGACTTCATGAAGCCCTTCGTCGACTGGCTGGCCTACCAGGGCATCCCGGTCAAGGTCAACGCCGGCCCCAACCCGGACGGCCCCGAGTACGCCGAGAAGAACCACAACAAGTTCGCCGTGCTCGACGGCAAGCTCGTCATCACCGGCTCCACCAACTGGACCAAGAGCGGCTTCTACACCAATTTCGACAACATGTTCCTGCTCACGGACGCCACCGACGTCAAAGGCTTCGCGGCGTTCTTCGACGACATGTTCAAGTCGCGCCGCGCCGAGCGCCATGTGCCGCCCGCCTCCGAGCCGGCGATGCCCTCCGACGAAGAGGTGATGGAGGGGCTGCGCGGGACCCCGAAGCCCCTGCCGCCGGCCCCGGCCTGGGGCCCGCTGCCCGAGGCGCGCCAGGTCTCCTTCAACGGAGAGACGTTCCCCGCGGCGGCCGCCCGGCCCGTCCACCCGGTCAAGGACCTCCTGATCAAGGCCATCGACAGCTCGAAGGAGTCCATCGAGGTCGCGCTCTACGAGTTCAACTTGGACGACATCCTGCAGGCCCTGCGCCGCGCGAAGGCCCGCGGGGTCAAGGTCCGCGCCATCATCGACTACAACAAGGCCTTCCCGAAGGGGCGCTACACCGACGGCGAGGAGCGCGAGCGCAACGAGCAGATCTCCGCGCTGCTCAAGGAGTTCGAGACCAAGATCCTCCGCGGCACCCGGATGCCCGGCATCATGCACAACAAGTTCGCGGTCTTCGACGGCAAATTCGTCGAGTGGGGCTCCTACAACTGGTCCTTCACCGCCGAGAACCACCACTTCGAGCACGTGCAGTTCTCCGACGAGAAGGCCCGCGCCGACTTCTACCGGAAGGTCTGGACCTGGATGTGGGGCTACGCGCAGACCGAGGACAAGGCCGAGGAGCACGACTGGGCCGGCGAGCGCCCGGCCGGCGCGCCCTTAGACGAGGACAAGGCGCTGGTGTTGAACGGCGCCCGCTTCCCGCGCCAGGTCTTCTCGCCGCAGGGCCTCGCCGAGGAGACCATCGTCCGGGCCATCCAGGCCGCGAAGGCGACCGTCGAAGTCGCGATGTTCAGCTTCTACTCGGCGCGCATCGCCGAGGAGCTGTTGGCCGCCAAGAAGCGCGGCGTCGAGGTGAAGCTCGTGCTCGACCGGATGCAGTCGAAGCTCATGAAGCTCGACGACTGGTTCGCCTTCCACGGCTTCGAGGTGCGCATCGTCGGCGGCCCCGACCCGTACGGCAACGTCTATTTCGAGAAGAACCACTCGAAGATGATCGTCGTGGACGGGAAGCTCCTGGCCGCGGGGTCGTTCAACTACACCGCCAACGCCGAGACCAACTCCTACGAGAACGTGGGGCTGACGATGGAGCAGGCGGACGTCGCGTTCTTCCAAGCGTACTTCAAGATGCTCTTCGACAACGGCTGGAAGCCGATGGTCCCCAAGAAGCTCCCCGAAGGGACGCCCGAGGAGCCCGAGGCCTTCTTCGCCCGCGAGCGCCTGCAGGCCATGGGCTGGGCCGCGGAAGACTGACCGTTTTAAGACGGTCCTCCGACGGAAACTGCTAGAATCGGCCATCTGTGATGTCCTGGCAGACCCTCCTGCTCGTCCCCGTCGTCTGTTCCTGCATCTACTGGTCGTTGAGCGCGGCCACGATGTCGCTTTTCTTCGCCCGTCCCTTCCGCCGCCGGGCGCCGGGCGCCCGCCGTCCGCGCGTCTCGCTCGTGAAGCCCGTCTGCGGGCTCGAGCGCGGGCTCGAGGAATCCTTGGGGACCGCGCTCGAACAGGATTACCCCGACTACGAGGTCGTCTACTCCGTCCAGCGCCCCGACGACCCGGCGCTCCCCGTCCTTAAGCGCCTGGAGGCCCGGGCGCCGGGCAAGGTCAAGGTCGTGCTCGACGACGCCTGCGCGGGCCCGAACGGGCGGCTGTGCAACATCTTGAACGCGACCAAGCGCGCCGACGGGGAGATCCTCGTCTACTCGGACTCGGACATCCGCCTCGACCCGGGCTACCTCGAGGCTGTGACGGCCCCGCTCGATGACCCCAAGGTCGGGGTGTCCTGCACGATGTACCGCGCGCAGGGCGCGACCTGGCTGGCCGAGAGCCTGGAGCTGTTGTCCCTCAACTCCGACTTCGTCCCGGCGATGATCTTCGCCAAGGAGACCGGCGCCGACACGGCCTGCCCCGGAGCCTCGCAGGCCATCCGCCGCGAGACTTTGGAGCGCATCGGCGGGCTCGCGCCGCTGGCCGACTGCCTGGTCGAGGATTACGAGCTCGGCGTGGCCGTCGAGAAGGCGGGACTGT
>SCTT01000270.1 GCA_004322435.1 bacterium | reverse complement strand
CGACCACGCGGCGCATGTCGAGGATGATGAAGGACGCCTTCGGCAGGTCGGGCTCGAGCTCGCAGAAGAGCTGGTCGGTGGTGCCGAAGAAGAGGCTGCCCTGGAGCTCGCAGACCACGGTCTTGGCTCCCAGCCTTTCGAGGGCCGCGCGCTCGTCGGCCAGGCGGCGGCGCTTGGAGAAGAGCTTGGTGCCGTCGCTCTTGCGGCGGGTCACATCCGAAAGGATCTGGTCGTGGAGGAACAAGAGGACGGAGAGCCCCAGGCCCACGCCGGCCGCCGTGATGAGGCCCGAGACCACGGCCACGACGATGACGGCGGCGCCCACCGCGAAGTCCACGATGGTCGAGCGCTTGCGCAGCAGGCGGAAGCTCTTGCGGTCGAACATGCGGGCGGCCACGACGAGGAGGATGCCGGCCAAGGCGGGCAGGGGGACCCAGGCGACCAGGCGGGAGAAGAGCACCATGGCCGCCAGCGAGAAGGCGCCCGAGAGGATGCCCGAGAGCTTCGTGGCCCCGCCGCTCGTGACGTTCACCATCGTGGCCCCGGCGGTGCCGGCGCCCGGCATGCCGCCGGCCAGAGCCGAAAGGAGGTTCGCCGCGCCTTGGCCGAGCAAGGTCTTGTCGGAGTCGTGGCGCGAGCGCGTCAGGGCGTCGACCACCACGCAGGTCTTTAGAGTGTCCATCGAGAGGAGGATGGAGAGGGTCAGGGCCGGGACCAAGGCGGCGGAGACGTCGGCCGAGGTCATCGCCAGGGCGCCCTGAAAGCGCGCTCCGGCGGCGGCCAAGGCGTCCGCGCCTAAGCCGGGCAAGGCCCCGACGACGAGGTGGTTGTCCGTCAGCGTGCGGAATTCCGGGCGCAGGGCGGCGAGGACGGCGTAGGCCGCCGCCCCCCCGGCCAGGCCGAGGATGGGGCCGGGCAGGCGCTTGGAGAGGCGGGGCCCCAGGGTCATGCCGAGCATCGCGGCGACGCCCACGCCCGCGCCGGCCAGGTTCCAGCGCGCCGGGTGGGTGAGGCCGTCCAAGAGCTCGGGGCC
This sequence comes from bacterium, assembly GCA_004322435.1. Classification (GTDB taxonomy): domain Bacteria; phylum Elusimicrobiota; class Elusimicrobia; order UBA1565; family UBA1565; genus SCTT01. The sequence continues at coordinate 3,316 of SCTT01000270.1, read as the reverse complement.
GCCGTGGATGCCGAGGAACTTGGGGAGCTGCCCGAGGAAGATGATGACGGCGACGCCGCTCAAGTACCCGGTGACGACGGGGTAGGGGATGAACTTGATGAGGCGCCCGCCGTGCAGCAGGCCGTAGACGAGCTGGAAGGCCGCCGACAAGAGCGCGGTCAGCGCCAGGACGGCGGCGACGCGCTCGGGGGAGCGGCCGCCCTGCACCAGCTGGGCGCAGAAGGCCCCCATCACGGCCGCGGCGGGGGCGCAGGGGGCGGTGATGAGGCGCGGCGCGCCGCCGGAGAGCGGCGCGACGATGCCGAGGAGGGCCGCGCCGACGAGCCCGGCGAAGGCGCCCTGGCCGGCGGCCTCGGGGCCGAGGCCCGCGTACATCGCCACGCCGTAGGCCAGGGCGGAGGGCAGGGCGACGAGCGAGGCGGCCAAGCCGCCCCAGACGTCCGAGGGCGGCGGGGCGTCTGGGCGGGACATGGCCGCTAGGCGAGGTTCGGGACGCCGACGACCGAGTAGCCGCCGTCCACGTAGATGGTCTGGCCGGTGATCATCTTCGAGTCGTCGGAGGCCAGGAACGCGGCGCAGTCGGCGACGTCCTGCTGCGTGACGTTGTCGCGCAGCGGGGCGACCGACTTGTTGTAGTCGAGCATCAGGTCGAACTCGGGGATGCCCGAGGCGGCCAAGGTCTTGATGGGGCCCGCCGAGATGGCGTTCACGCGGATCTTCTCGGGGCCGAGGTCGTTGGCGAGCTCGCGGACGTAGGCCTCGAGCGCGGCCTTCGCGACGCCCATGATCTTGTAGTTCGTGCACACGCGCACGCCGCCCAGGTAGGTCAGCGCGATGGCCGAGCCGCCGTTCGTCATGTGGGGGCGGGCGTACTTCATGAGCTTGGCCAAAGAGTGCGCCGAGACCTGCAGGGCCGTCGTGAAGTCGTCCTGGGTCGTCTCGACGAGGCGGCCCTGATAGGCGGTCGCGGGCGCGAAGGCGATGGCGTGGACGACGATGTCGACGGGGGCCTTGAGCGCCCCGAAGAACTTGTCGCACTCGTCGTCTTTGAGCATGTCGCAGCGGTCGAAGGAGACCAGGTTCGGCAAAGTGGGGGCCAGGTCCTTGATGCGGCTGTGGTAGCGGAACTGGTAGCCGAGCACGATCTTGGCGCCGCGGGAGGCGAGCTCCTTGGCGATGGCCCAGGCGATGGAGGTGTCGCTGGCGACGCCGAAGACCAGCGCCGTCTTTCCTTCGAGAGGCTTTCCCTTGTCCATTAGGTCCCCTGGCCCTTGGCCGGGCGGAAGATGCCGAAGCACGAGGTGTAGCCGTGCAGGTACGTGGTGCCGTCGACGGGGCCGATCTCCCCGTTGGCGAAGAACCCGCCCAGGGCCACCGGCCCCAGCTTCGCGTGGAACACGCTCGTGTCGAAATTGGGCTTGCGGTAGAGGCTCTGGCCGCGGCCGAGGCAGGAGAACATCAGCGCCCCGGCGGCCCCGGTGCCGGCGCCGGCGTAGCGCGCCAGGCGCGCCTCGATGTCGGCGGCGGAGGTCTTGCGGTCGCGCAGGTGGAACTGGATGGTCTGGCCGTTGCGCAGCGCCGCGCCGACCGCGAGCACGCCCTTCTCGGGGTCGATGCCGACGAGGTTGCGGATGAGGTAGTCCCCGCCGCCCGCGTTCGTCTTCATCGGGTCGCTCAACAGGCCGATGAACAGCGAGTTGCGGGCGAGCTTCTTGTCGTCTTCGCCGAGGTTCCGCAGCAGCTCTTCCATGACCTTGAGCGTGCGCTTGCCCTCGAGCTCGATGAGGATGTTCTTGTCGCAGGCCGTGATCTGCATCGGGACGCCGATGGGCCGGCAGCCCTGCGTGACGACCGGGTCGATGGCGACGTCGCCCCAGAAGGCGGCGCCCACGCCGCCGCGCTTGTGGAAGCGCCCGTCGGCGAAGAGCATGTTGGTCTCGGGCTCCATGCCGCCGGAGGCCAGGCCGCCGATCTTCGTGGACTTGGGGAAGGCGTAGTCGAGGCCCTGCACGCACTCCTCGGGGTCCAAGGTGAAGGGGTCGGTGAAGATGAGGAAGTCGGCCTTGGGCTCGGGGACGCCGACCCACTCGCGCCAGGCGCGGGGGGATTGGTCGGGGGAGGGCATCGTCTCCTGGGTGATGTGGAAGACCTTGACGTTGGCGCCGGGCAGCCAGCCGGCCATCACGGAGACCGCGGCCTTGCGCTCCACCTCGCGGCCGGCGCCGATGATGCCGCCGCCGGAGCAGCCGATGAGGTGCTTCTGGCCCAGTTCCTTATAGAGGAGGTCCGGCAGGTCCTCGTAGCGCTCCGAATGGTGCGAGGAGGAGAACATGATGGCGATGTCGGGGGGCGTGGTCTTGCCCTCCATGGCCATGCGCGCCGCCTCGCCGACGGCCTTGGCCGTGTCGGCGTTCTCCGAGATGGCGGAAACCCACTGCATCCGGCGATTCTAGCAATTCGACGGAGAACGCGGGGTCATTCCGCCGGGCCGGGCAGGGAGGCGCCCAGGCGCACGCCGACGCCGGCGGCGGCGAGGAGGACGCAGACGAGCAGGTAGGTCAGCATGGACACGAGGTACGCCGTCATGGCCGGGGTGAGGGGGGCGCCCCGGGGGGAGCCCATGGTCGAGAAGCCGAAGGCGATGAACCCGGCGAATCCGTAGCAGACGCAGAGGACGGCGAGACGCCAGTAGAAGCCCGGGGTGGACACCAGGCGCGCGAGGTCCTTGCGCAGGTGCGACGGCGGGGCGGGCGTCTTATGGGAGGATTCGAGAGCGCCCGCTTCGGGCAGGGTCAGGTCCGTCGGACGCGGGAGGGCGGAGAAGAGGCCCGGGCGGCTCAGGCCCAGCCAGACCGCGGCGGTGAGGGCGCCGGCGGTGGCGACGACGGACAAAGCGCCAAGGAATCCCCAGCGGCCGGCGTAGGCGGCGGCAAACGTCGAGGCGAGAAATAGGGCGCCCGCCGCCAGCGAATGATAGGGCTTGCGGGCGGGGGGCATGAGGGGAGTATGGAGCGTGGGCGAGGGAGGCGCAATGGGGGTAGGTTCCCTGACGGGGCGATTTACGCGCTTCGGGCGCGTGGGTTCGAGAGTCGCGAACGGCCGCGACTCTCGAACCTCCTCTCAATGAACGGCGAAAGGTCGGATTCGGGGGCAGCCCCATTCAAGACGTGGACTATCCCTAGGGATAGTCTCCGGAACGGTGCAGACCGCCGTCCAAGGCGGAGCGATGGTCCGACCTTGCCTCGCAGAGGGTTCCCGCTTCGAGGATTCCCGTATGAGGAATCCTCGAAGCCACGCGCCCGAGGCGCGTAAATTC
>SCTT01000029.1 GCA_004322435.1 bacterium | reverse complement strand
AGGTCGTCCTGCACGCGGAAAGTCTACAATTCCCGGGACGCAAGGAGGACGCATGGCGGGATACTACGACCGCGAGCACCTGGCCCACTTCGCCGGCATCGCCGAAGGAGCACCCAAGCTCGCCGAGAAGTTCTTCGACTACTACGGCGCGGTCTTCGCCCCCGGCGCCCTGACGGCCCGCGAGAAGTCCCTGATCGCCCTCGCCGTCGCCCACGCCGTCCAATGCCCGTACTGCATCGACGCTTACTCCAAGGACTGCCTGCAGAAGGGCGCCGACCTCGAGCAGATGACCGAGGCCGTCCATGTTACCACCGCCATCCGCGGCGGGGCTTCCTTGGTGCACGGGCTGCAGATGCAGGAACACGTGAAGAAGGCCGGCGGATGAGGTTCGAGGACGCCCTGGCCGCGGCCGGGAGCGCGACGCTCAAGCCCGGGGACCTGACCGTCCTCCAGCTCAACCTCGGCAAGCTCTGCAACATGACCTGCGCCCACTGCCACGTGGACGCGGGCCCGCACCGCACCGAAGTCATGACGCGGGAGACGATGGAGGCCTGCCTGCGCGTGCTCGAGGCCTGCCGCGCCGAGGTGGTGGACGTCACCGGCGGGGCCCCCGAGCTCAACGCGCACTTCCGGTGGCTCGTCGACGAGTGCCGCGCGCGCGGGGCCCGCGTGATGGACCGCTGCAACCTGAGCGTCCTGCTGACCGCCGGCCGCACGGACCTTCCGGAGTGGCTGGCGGCGCGGGAGGTGGAGGTGGTCGCCTCGCTCCCCCATTACCGCCGCCGCAACACCGACCGCCAGCGCGGCGACGGCGCCTTCGACAAGTCCCTAGAGGCCCTGCGCCGCCTGAACCGGGCCGGTTACGGGCAAGGCGACCCCAAGCGCCGCCTGAGCCTCGTCTGCAACCCGGTCGGCGCCTTCCTCGCGCCGCCGCAAGCCGAGGCGGAGGCCGAGTGGAAGCGCGGCCTCCGCGAGGAGCACGGCATCGCCTTCGACCGGCTCATCGCCTTAAACAACATGCCCATCTCGCGCTACCTCGCCTGGCTCGAGGCCTCGGGGAACCTCGACGCCTACATGTCGCTGCTCGTCAACTCCTTCAACCCGGCCGCCATCGAAGGGCTCATGTGCCGGAACACGCTGTCGGTGTCCTGGGACGGCCGCCTCTACGACTGCGACTTCAACCAGATGCTGGAGCTCGAGAGCCGCCCCGCCGGCGGCCGCGCGGCGCGCCTGGCGGACTTCGACCCCGCCGCCTTCGCCGCGCGGGACATCGTGGTCGGCCGCCACTGCTTCGGCTGCACGGCCGGCGCGGGCAGCTCCTGCGGGGGCGCGCTGGCATGACCCTCGTGAGCGTGGTCCTCCCCGTCTTCAACGAGGCCGCCCTGCTGCCCGGGGCCTTGGCGGCCCTCAAGGCCCAGGCGCCCGAAGCCGAGCTCGTGGTCGTCGACGGTGGCTCCGCCGACGGGACGCTCGAGGCCGCGCGCGCCGGGGCCCACGTCTTGGTCAAATCGCCCCGCCGCGGGCGCGGCTTCCAGATGGACTTAGGCC
>SCTT01000269.1 GCA_004322435.1 bacterium | reverse complement strand
GGACACCTTGGCTGCGGAGGCGCGCTGGCGGGCGGCCTGGGGCGCGCGGTTCCCGCGCGGCCGCGACTCGAAGGACGCGGCGCTCAAGGCTCTGCGCCAGGCGGCGCGCTTCATGGACAAGCGGCCGTCGGGGGAGGTCTCCGACGCCCTCCCTGCCGCCATCGAGGCCGCCGTCGCCGGCGACCGCACCGCGTTGGACGCCCTCTCCCCCTTGGAACGCGCCATCGGCGCTACGGTCCTGGCGCCCTAAGGGGCCGACTTGAGTCCCAAGTCTGCGACCCGCCGTCTCACATCGGCCATGAACTTGTCGCCGGGGTCGGACTTGGCGGTCCGGTAGCCCGCGTCCTTCTCCTTCCAGAGCGCCGACCCTTCGAACTTCCGGTACTCGTGGTGCCCGATGAGGTACTCGATGGCGGGGTGGCGTTCCTTGAGCTCGCGCACCAGCCAGGCGTTCGTCGCGGCCTGGGCGGCCGTAAGCGTAGGCCTGTCCCCCACGCCGCCGACGTTCTCGACGCCGATGGCTTCGAGGTTGAGGCCGATGACGTGGCGGGCCATCACGTTCTCCGGCATGAGGCGGTAGATGCGCCCGTCCTTGCCGACCAGGAAGTGCGCCGACACGTTCAGATCCCCGCCGGCCGAGATGTCGGGCCGTCCGCCGGCCAAGGTCTCCTTGTCGAAGGTCTTGAAGTCCGACTCGAGGGAGTCGGAGCCGGTCCAATGGAGCACGACCATCCGGGGCGTGATGCGCCCGTCCGGCCGGTCCTCGCCGGCATGGGTCTTGATGTAGTCCGCCGTGGCCTTGAGCCGCGCGGGAGAGAAGGAGATGGGGCGCTCGACGATGGGGCTTTCGGGGCGCAAGACTGTGATGTGTCCCTGGAACGGGCCGCTCCCCAGGCGCGAGTAGGCCAACGGCAGCGGCCCCGCGTGGAGGACCCGGTCGGCGGGCGTCAGCAGGCCGTCGCCGTCCCCGTCGGAGACGAGCGCCCCCACGTGCTGGTAGGCGCGAGCGCCCGCGTAGCGGACCGCGACGAAGTCCCCGGGGCGGACGTCGGTCCCCCAGCGGACCGCCTTGTCGGCGCCCCCCTCCCCCCATTCGAACTCGACGACGTGGGGCAGGCGCGTCACGAGGGCCGCGACGTTCAGGTTCTCCTTGAGCTCACGGCCGGACCACTTCCCGTGGGCGGCGCTCACCGCGTCGGCGCAGTCGACGCCCAGGAAGCTCGTCGCCTGCGGGGTCAGCGAGCCGAAGACGGCGGGGACGTTGAGATAGGAGGAGAGCCAGCCCAAAAACCCGGCCCCGTCGCGGACCGACACGCGCAGACCCTTCGCGGGGACGCGCTCCACCTTGCCGTCTTTCTCCACCTCGGCCTGGAACCAGAAGCTCCCCACGTCGGCGTGGTAGAACTCGGAGGCGCGGATGGGGCCGAGGCTCGCCCCCGTCCAATCCCCGGGTTCCGCCCGGCGCGCGGTCTGGAAGGGTTCGACCTCCCAAAGGCCGTCGAACCGCGTCAGCGGCTCGCGGTCCACGCGGATGTCCGCCAGGCCCACCCACTGGTACGGGTCGGGGTCCCAGGGGAAGTTGGCGTTCTTGTACATCTTGGTCACGTCGCGCACGAGCTGGACCCAGCGCACCTTGGCGCCGGGCTTCTCGGCGACGCGGATGCGGACCCTCTGCCCCGCCAACGGCGCCACCGCCTCCGACCGGACGAACGGCCCGTCACCGACGGAGACCTCGACGGCGGGAGCCGCCTGGGCCCAACCGCCGAGGAAGGCCGCCAAGAGGAAACTCAGCACGCAGAGAGTATACTTTGGTGCCCTCATGAATGGCCCCGTCCTGCGCCTTCCGGAGAAGCTTCGCTCTCCTCTCGACTTTATGGCCGTCATGGGAATCTTCAGCTGCCTCATGGGGC
>SCTT01000268.1 GCA_004322435.1 bacterium | reverse complement strand
GGGGAAGGCTTCGGCCACGCGGCGCACGTTGTCGTGCAGAGGCAGGCCGCCGGACCAGTCCTCGTACCAGTGGTAGGCCAGGCCCCAGGCGTACTTGGCGGCCTCGGGGTCCGAGAAGATGACGTTGGCGCGCTGGTACATCAGGTCGCGGTTGTGGTCCCAGACCATGACCTTCTTCGCGCCGAGGCCCGCCTTCGCCAGCGTCGGGCCGAGGAAGTTCTTTAAGAAATCGCGCTCCTCCTCGGCGGTGTAGATGCAGGACTCCCACTTCTGGGCCGCCATCGGCTCGTTTTGGACGGTGAGGCCCCAGACGGGGACGCCTTCCTTCTCGTAGGCCTTGATGAATTTGACGAAGTAGTCGGCCCAGGCCTGGCGGAACTCAGGTCTTAGCTTGCCGCCGTGGAGCATGTCGTTGTTGTCCTTCATCCAGGCGGGCGGGCTCCAGGGGCTGGCGAAGAGGGTCAGCGTCCCGCCGGCGGCCGCGATGGCCTGCTTGATGACGGGGATGCGGCGCTCTAAGTCATGGGCGATGGAGAAGGTCTTGAGCTGCGTGTCGCCCTCGGCGGCGTAGGTGTAGGTCGCGCTCGAAAAATCGCAGGAGTGGATGTTCGTGCGCGCGAGCGAGTAGCCCAGGCCGTCTTTGGGGTCGTAGAAGGCCTTGATGACCTCGGCCTGCTTGGCTTTGGGCAAGGTCGAGAGCGCGTCGACGGCGGCGTCGGTCAGCGCGCCGCCGATGCCGACCAAGGTCTGGAAGGCGTGGTCGGGGTCGACCTGGACGAAGGGCTCGGTCTCGAGGGGCTGGGCCGCGGGGGAGAAGGCGAGCGGGCGCGTGGCGGTGAGGCGCAGGGGCGTCCCTTGGACGGTCATCACGGCGTCGGCGGCCTGCGGGGCGTCGAAGGCGGAGGCGGGAACGGACAAGAGGGTGATGAGGGCGAGGGTGGTCATGCCCCGATTGGAGCAATCCGGGCCGGCGGGGTCAAACCGTTAGGCGGCTTTCGCGGGAGACGGCGTCGGCGCCTTGAGCGCGTCGAGCCGCTGCCGGAACTCGGCCGCGGTGCGCGGCCGCTTCTCCGGGTCGGGCTCGAGGCAGTCGTCGATGAGCTTCTCGAGCTCGGGCGGCAGATCGGCCAAGAGGCGCGAGGCCTTCTGGTACTTCTTGTTGACCTTGGACGCCGTCGTCGCCGGCGCGGGATAGGGCCGCGTGCCGGTCACCATCTCGTAGAGCATCGCGCCCAAGGAGAACACGTCCGACTCCGGCCGCACGACGCCCTCCTCCTGCTCGGGGGCCATGTACTGCGGCGTGCCGGCGACGGTGCCCGTCATCGTGGACTTGGCGAGCGCGTCCTTGGCCTGGCGGGCGATGCCGAAGTCCATCACCTTCACGAGGCCGTCCTTCTCCATCATGATGTTCGAAGGCTTGAGGTCCCGGTGCACCACGGCCCGCGCGTGCGCGTACTCGAGCGCCTTGGCGACGCCGTGGAGCACCCACTGCGCCTCGGGGATGGTCAGGCGCCCCTTGCGCGCGATGATCTGGTCGATGGTGTGGCCCTCGACGTACTCGAAGACGAGATACAGGTCGTCGCCCTCCGAGACGATGGTGTGGATCTCGACGATGTTGGGGTGGTGGAGCTGGGCGACGATGCGGGCTTCCTGCAAAAAGCGCGCGCGCTCGCGCTCATCTAAGCGGATCTCGTCGCGCATCTTCTTGACGGCGACGCGGCGCTCGAGCGCCTTGTCCATCGCTTCGTAGACGACGCCCATGCCGCCCTGGCCGAGCGTGCGCACGACCTCGTAGCCGGCGCCCAGCCCCCCGGCGGCCGCCAGCGCCCGCGCGGTCGAGTCGGAGGCCCCGGCCACCTTGGGCGGGGCGGCGGCGCGGCGGCCGACGGCGGCCTGCAGCAGGCCCCAGGCGACGAGCAGCCCGCCGAACACCGAGGTCCCGAGCATCAGCCAGAAGCGGCCGCGGCGCGGGGCCGGGGCGGGGGTCGCGCCCTTGACGGCGCCGGAGGCGTCGAGCGAGAGGCCGTAGCGAGAGGCGACGTCGCGGAGCTCCGCGTCGAACTGCGGCCCCAGGCGCGCGGCGGAGCGGTAGTCCTCGAGCATGCCGGCCAGGTCGCCCAGGCCTTCGCGGGCGCGCGCGCGGGCTTTGTACGCGAAAGGGTCGGCGGGGCGCAGAGACACCGCGCGGTCGGCGTCCGCCAGGGCCAGCTGGTGGTGGCCCAGCTGCGCGTGCGCCTGCGCGCGCGTGTAGAGGGCGTCGACCTTCTGGGGGTCGCGCTCGAGGGCGGCCGAGGCGTCGTCCACCGCGCTCGCGTACTCTCCCAAGAGGCTGGCGGCGGCGGCCCGCGCCTGCAGCGCCGCGGGGTTGCCCGGCTCGCGCTCCAGGGCCCGGTCGGCGTCCTCGTGCGCGCCGCGGTAGTCCTGCAGCTTGATTTTCTCGGCGGAGCGGTGCAGGAGCTCGAGCACCGCCTTGTCGGTGGACGGGGCCGGGGCGTCGATGCGGGCCGGGGGGGTGCGCAGCGCCGTCTGCGCGCGGCCCGCCTCCTCGATCTGGGCCTGCGCCTCGCGGGCGACCTGCTCGGCCATGTGCGCGTGGGCGGCGTCGAGCTTGAGGTCCGCGGCGGTCGTCACGCGGGACTTGGAGAGGTTCGCGACGTCGTTGGCCGGTTTGTTGTTGGGGTTCAAGGCCAGCGCGCGCTGCGCGTCCTCGTAGGCCTTCGCGTACTCCCGCATCTGGTAGTAGGCCAGCGCGCGCGTCGTGAGGGCGCGCTCGTCGTTCTGGTAGGTGTCGGTCACGCGCGACGCCGAGCGCACGGCCTCGGGGTAGCGGCCCAGGCCGAACTGCGCGCCGGCGGCGGTGTTCAAGGCGTCGCGGTTGTCCGGATCGGCCTGCAGCACGGCCTCGGAGAGCCCCAAAGACGAGGTGTAGGGGCGCTTGTCGCCTTCGGCGGCGACCCGGTTGAGCATCGTCGCGGTCTGGATGCGCGCGGCCTCGACGACCTGGGGCGGGACGTTCGGCGGCGGCGGCTCGGTCAGCACCTCGGCGAGGGCGAGCGCCCCGGTCGTCGCGACGGCGTCCTGCGCGTGCTCGCCGCCCTGCTCCTTGGCCTTCTCGGCGTCGCGGTTCGTGTCCTGCACGATGCGCTGGATCTTGCCGAACCAGCTGTCGGGGGCGGGCGTCGGCTTGTCGGCGGGGTGCTCGGGGTCCGCGGTGAGTTTCCCGAAGTAGTCGCCCCACAGCCCGAAGGCCTGGAAGGGCTTGTTCGGGAAATCGGGGGCCGGCGGGATGACGGGCGGCGCGGGCTTGACCGCTGCGGGGATGGGGGTTTCGGTGCCCGTGCCGCCGCCTTGGCTGACGCTCGGGTTCGCGGCGGCGCCGTCGATCTGGCTCGGGGTCGGCTGGGCAGAGGCCAGGGCGGGGGCCAGCGCGAGGATGGTTATTAGGAAGGGACGCATAGAGACACCGCCCCCCTAGGGGGCATTCCGAGTGTAAAGGCCGACGTCGGGAGCGTCAAGGGTATTTCAGGTCGTTTTAAGAACAATTGATATCATCTGAGACTCTCATGCGCGTCCTCCTCGCGGCGCCCGACCCGGGGCCGTTTCTCCCCCTGATCCAGGCCCTCTCCGACGAGGGCCTCGACGCTTGGGCCCTGGGGGACCTGGTCGGCCTGATGGACCCGGTGGACCCGTCCCGCGTCCTGGGCGGCCCCCCGAACCTCTTCTTCCTGGCCGGGGCGCCTGCCGCCGTCCTGCAGGCGGCCGTCGAGGGCATCCGGAAATGCCCCCAGCTGCGCGCGAAGCTCGTCTTCGTCTACCAGCCCGAGGCGGACTTAAACGAGCGCTCGCGCATCATGAACGCCGGGGCCGACGACTGCCAGGCGCGCGTGCTGCCCGAGGCGCTGATCGTCGCCCGCATCCGGGCCCTGCTGCGCCGCGCCCCGCCCCCCGAGGTCCTCGCCGCGGCCGCCGACGCCACGACGCTGGCCTGGGGGAAGCTCTCGTTGGACCTGGTCCGGCGGCGCGCGGCGACCCCCTTCGGGGAGCTCGAACCGACGCGCCTGCAGTTCGACGCGCTGGCCGCTTTGGTCCGCGCCCGCGAGGCGGGTCTGCCCGCCGCCGAGCTCCAGGGCGAGCTCATCCGCCGCGGCCACAACGCGGACGCGCGCGGCGCGGCGGCGGCGCTCGACGCCCTGTCGGCGGAGCTGGCCGGCCACGGCTACGAGGTGGAGCGGCGCGGCGGGCAGGTGCGCCTCGCCGAGGCCGGGCCGGACCGCAAGCTGGCCGCCCTCGCCCGGCGCTTCCTCGACGCTTTGGCCGTCGTCGCGAGCAACGCCCGGCTCTACGGCGAGGGCGCCGGCGCCGTCATGCAGTACGCCCGCCTCGCCCACGAGAGCCTGCTGGCCTACACGTCCGCGACGCGGGCGGCCGACCTGCGCGTCGCGCGGGCGGGCGAGGACGCCCTCGTCAACGGCGTCCCGCCGTCCGGCGGCGCCCTGCCGCCGCCGGTGGCGGAGCTCATGAAGGCCGTCGGCGCCGAGACCTTGGTGTTCGCCGCCTGGGCGGCGCCGGAGGACCTCGCGCGCTTTTGCGCGGGCGCTTGGGCCCCCGGGCCGGCGGCCCCGAGCGGCGCCGTTATGGTCGCGCGCGCCGGGTCCTACGACCTCGCGGCCTCCCGGTCTTTGATGCGGCGCTTCGTCGCGGCGCTGCCGGGCGACCCGGGCGACTGCGCGGAGCTCTTCGGCGAGGCCGGCGAGCTCGTGCACAAGACGCGCGCGAAGGCGGTCACCTATCGCGGGGCCTCCGCGGTGCGGGCCTTCCTCGCCCGCCTCCCGCGGCCCGTCACCGCCGAGCTCCTGCGCGAGCGCGAAGAGGGGGAGGAGCACGTCGCCGAGGTCGCGGTGTCGGCCGGCGGCCTTCCCGCGGTCATCGAGGAGTACCGGCTCACCGCCCGCGACGGCGCGCTCGTGCGGCTCGAGGCGCGGTCTCGGCTGCGGATTTGAGGGGGAATTTACGCGCCTCGGGCGCGTGGGTTCGAGGATTCCGCATACGGGAATCCTCGAACCTCCCCTCAATGAACGGCGGAGCGGGAGTACCGAACGCCTCCGTGTCGTTTGTTAGGGATTTCCTCAAAGGCAAAATGTATCACCATTCCGCCTTGGATGGGACCGTCCTGAATTCATGATTTCCGCCGTTCAAGGAGAGGGACTTCGAGGATTCCCGTACGAGGAATCCTCGAAGGCACGCGCACGCGGCGCGTAAATTCCGTCGTTCAGATGCTTGTCAGCGCTTTAAGTCGTGCAGCGACTTCCGGTACAGCCGGTACAGCGGCGTCGCCTGCCGGCCCGGCGGCAGCATGAGCTCGAGCGTCGGCCAGAAGAACCCGCCGCCCAGGCTTTCGGGGACGAGCGCCGGCCCGGCCGCGTTGTAGAGCATCATCAGGTCCTTGCGCGCGCCGTCGGTCGCCTCGGCCTCGGCGGAGAGCCACCAATACGCCGGGCGCTCGCCCTCGTCGCCGTAGCTCCAGCCGCCGATATAGAGGGGCTTGCCCGGGAACGCCGCGCGCAGGTCGCGGAACGCGGGCTCGAGCGAGAGCCCCACGGGGTGGCGGTGGGGATAGAGGCTCAGGCCCAGCGCGTCGATGCCTTCCCCGAAACCCCGGCTCTTCGCCCAGGCCAGCCAGTCGCGCAGGCCGTGGCGCCCGTCGGGCGCCGTGCCGTCCCACCAGTGGAGCGCCGCCGCCGTCTCGAGCGCGGGGTCGGCGGCCTTGACCTCCGCCGCGGCGCGCTTGGCGCACTCGAGCACCGCCTCGTCGTCGGTCCTGCCGGCCCCGCCGAGCCAGGTGCCGTTGGGCTCGCTGGCGACCTCCCAGCCGCGCACGCGGTCCTTGTAGCGCGCGACGAGGGCCTTCGCGCGCGCGGCGCAGAGCTCGGGGCCCGCGCCGGCCGGCCAGAGCAGGCTGTCGAGCACGGCTCCCATCACGGAGACCTTCTTGGCGGCGAGCGCGGCGACGAGCTCGTCGTAGGGCGTGAACGAGGCCTCGGCCGCGAAGGCCGGGTCCCCTTCGGGGACGCCGAAGACGAGGCGGACCCAGCCCGCCCCCGACTCTGCGACGGCCGCGGCGATGGCCGGGGCGTCCTTGGGGCGCGCGGCGGCGGTCTCGTCTAAGGTCAGGCCCCAGCGCAGCCGCGCGCGCGCGGCGGGGTTCGCGGCGGCCTGGCGGCCGTGCTCGACTAACACCTGCTGCCAGGCGACCGAGACCGCGGCCAGGGCCTTGTCGAAGAGCCGCGCGCGCTCGCGGCGGTCGGGCTGGGCGGTGGCGGCGGCGACCGCGTCCTTGGCCGCGCCGACCAGGCCCTTGGCCTTGAGGCTCGGGCGGTAGGGGGGCGTCCAGGAGGCGGTCCTTTCCTTGAAGGAGTCCTGCATCGCGCCGTAGGCCCAGCGCGCGGCCTCCTCGTTGACGAGGATCACGCGGCCGTCCTCGTAGCCGAGGCCGTCCGAGTCGAGGCGCACGGTGGAGTAGCCGTCCTCCGGCACCGGCCAGGGGAGGCTCGCGACCGCGCGGCTCGAACCCGAGAACTCCCAGGCGGGGGTCGTGGAGCCCGCGACCCACCACGGCCGCCCCTCGAGCGGGGCGCCGTCGGGGCCGGCGAGGCGCACGCCGGAGGTCGGCGACGCCGAGGCCGGGTCGAGGAGGGCGCGCAGGCCCGCCTGGTCCAAGAGCCGCCCGTCTTGGCC
>SCTT01000267.1 GCA_004322435.1 bacterium | reverse complement strand
GCGCGGCGTGCAGGCGCGGCGTCATGAGCACGGACCGGATGAGGCGCTCGACGGCGTCCGGGAAGTCGATGTTGGCGTGGTGGAACTGGGCGCACGCCGTGATGGCCGCCTCGAACACGAGGAACGCGGCCGGCGAGGGCCCCCAGGCGAGGATCCACAAGGCTTTGAGCCCCCCGGAGAGCGCCAGCTCCCCGAAATGGAACCGCAGGGAGGTCGAGACGTCCACGTGGGTGTCCGAGTGGTGGGCCCGGTGGAAGCGCCACAAAAAGCCCACCCGGTGGTTCCACCGATGCCACCAGTAGTTGAGGAGGTCCAAGAAGAGGACGGTCGCCCCGACCTCGGCCGGGCCGGTCAAGCCGAGCCGGGCGGACAGGCCCAGCCCCTGGGCGTGGACCGCCGCGGCCAGCGCCATCAAAGGCGCCGCCAGAGCCAGCCTATAAAGGAGGGTGTTCACGGCCGCCACCAAGGCGTGGAAGCCCAGGCGCTTGAGGCGCGGCTGGGCCCAGGGCCGGGCGGGGAAGGCGGTCTCGGCGCCCAGCATCAAGGCGAGAACCCCCAGGAAGACGGCCGGACGCCAGGGCATGGCGGGCTTACTTCTTGCCCAGCGCTTCCAAGTCCAGACGGGCCTTGGCGAGCTGCTCTTCCATCGTCGCGACGAACTTCTGGGTGTACTTATGCTCCAGGTCGTCGGGCGGGATCCACTGCAGGCGGTTCTTCATGTCGGGGATGGACTGCTCCAAGCCCATGATGAGCCGCTCGAGCCTTTCTCTAGGATCCACCGGGGCATTTTACCAATTTGGTATACTGGCCGTCATGGCCGGAAAAGCCCCCAAGGAGCTCAAGGTCGGCGACAAGGCCCCCGCCTTCGACTGCCCCGACGAGACGGGCGCCAAGCGCGCCCTCAAGGACTACAAGGGGAAGACCGTCGTCCTCTACTTCTATCCCAAAGACGACACCCCGGGCTGCACCATCGAGGCCTGCGAGTTCCGCGACTCGGTCGCCCAGTTCAAGGCCAAGGGCGCCGCGGTGCTGGGCGTGAGCCCCGACACCCCGGAGTCCCACAAGAAGTTCATCGCCAAGTTCGGCCTCACGTTCCCCCTCCTGTCCGACGTGGACCACAAGGTCTGCGAGGCGTACGGCGTCTGGAAGAAGAAGCAGTTCATGGGCCGCGAGTACATGGGCGTGGAGCGCTCCACGTTCGTCATCGGCCCGGACGGCAAGCTCGTTTACGTCGAAAACGGCGTCACGGCGAAAGGACACGCCGCCGCCATGCTCGAGAGGATCTGATGGCCGCCCCGATGAACCCCGCCCGCCGCGCCGCGCTCGTCAAGGGCGCCTCGAAAGCCAAGATCAAGGCCCGCGTGGACCTGGCCGGCTGCACCGGCTGCGAGGTCTGCATCTCGGCCTGCCCCGTGCCGACCTGCATCGAACCCTTCGGCGACGACATCTCGACCCGCGGGGTCTACGTCAACTTCGATCTGTGCATCGGCTGCAAGCTCTGCGTGAAGGACTGCCCCTGGGACACCATCGCGATGGTCCCGACCGAGACGGTGGCGGGGCAGACCACCAGCCTGGAATCGTCCCAGGTGCACACGACCCCCATCTTCGAACACATCAACCTGCTCGACGAGCGGGTGAAGACGCCGCTGGCCCAGAAGGGCATCGGCTTGGACAACGGCCTCCCCAGCCGCTGAGCCGTCCGTACTTCGTCCTATTCGCGCCGGAGGCCGTCCATGAGATGCCACTTGTTCCAGTTCGTCACCAAGACCAAGAAGGTCAGCTGCATCTGCGGCTGGCAGAGGACGCTCAAGAGCGGCGACGCGGCCTCGGCCCACAAGAAGTTCGAGGAGCACCGCCTGGAAGCGTCCAAGGGCTGACGCCCCGACGTTGGTTGATTCGTTGCCGTCAAGGAGGCCATCCGCCATGGATGGCCCTTCCCCCCCTCCTCCCGCCTGGCACCGCCTCTCCCCAGACGAGGTCCTGGCCGCCCTGCGGTCTTCGCGCCAAGGCCTGAGCTCGGCCGAGGCCGCCACCCGCCTCGCGCGCGACGGCCCCAACGCCTTGGTCGAGGCCCCCCGCCGCTCCCCCTTCGCCATCTTCCTCTCCCAGTTCTCCGACGTCCTGGTCCTCATCCTGCTCGCGGCGGCCGTCCTGTCGGGCGTCATCGGCGACGTCGAAGACACCGTCGTCATCGCGGTCATCCTGGTCCTGAACGCGTCCATCGGCTTCTTCCAAGAATACCGCGCGGAGAACGCGCTGGCCGCCCTCAAGGCCATGGCGGCCCCGACCGCGCTCGCGCGCCGCGACGGCGCGCTCGTCGCGCTCCCCGCGGCCGAGCTCGTCGCAGGCGACGTCGTGGCTCTCGAGGCGGGGGCGGTCGTCCCCGCCGACCTGCGCCTCTTGGAGGCGGCGCGCCTGGCCGCCAACGAGTCCGCGCTGACCGGCGAGTCCGTCCCGGTGGAGAAGTCGGCCGCCTTGACCGCCGCGGCGGACGCGCCCCTCGGGGACCGGCGCGGGATGGCGTATTCCGGGACCGTGGTGACCGGCGGCCGGGGGACCGGCGTCGTCGCCGCCGTCGGCATGGCGACGGAGTTCGGCCGCATCGCGGGGCTCCTCCAGAGGACCGAGGAGGTGAGCACCCCCCTGCAGAAGCGCCTGGCGGATTTCAGCAAACGCCTGGCCGTCTTCGTGCTGGGCGTCTGCGCCCTCGTTTTCGCGGCCGGGGTGTCGCGCGGCGAGCCCCTGCTCGAGATGCTGCTGACGGCGGTGAGCCTGGCGGTCGCGGCCGTCCCCGAAGCCCTGCCGGCCGTGGTGACCATCTCGCTGGCGCTGGGGGCGCTCAAGATGGCGAGGCTCAAGGCCTTGGTGCGCCGGCTCCCCGCCGTCGAGACGCTGGGGTCGGTCACCGTCATCTGCTCGGACAAGACCGGGACGCTCACGATGAACAAGATGAGGGTCGAGGAGGTCTATTGCGACGGGCGCTCCGCGGACGCGCTGGAGGGCGGGGGGGCGTGGTCGCGACTGGCCGAGGCGATGGCGCTGTGCGGCGACGCCCGCGTGGCCGCCGACGGGACGGTCTCGGGCGACCCGACCGAGGCGGCCCTGCTCAGCGCCGCGCTCGGCTCCGGCCTCGACCTCGCGCGCCTCGAGCGGCTCTATCCGCGCGTCGAAGAGCTCCCGTTCGACTCGGAGCGCAAGCTGATGACGACGCTGCACCGACACCCCGAGGGCGGGTACCTGTCCGTGACCAAGGGGGCGGCCGAGAACGTCCTCGCGCGCTGCGGGGAGCCCCCCGCCGGGCCTCTCGCCGCCGCCGAACGCCAGGCGGCCGCGGGCCTGCGGGTCCTCGCCCTGGCCTCGCGGCGCTGGGCGGAGCGCCCGGCCGAGCTCGCCCGCGCGGAGACCGAAGCCGGGCTGACCCTGCTGGGCGTCGTCGGCCTGCTCGACCCGCCGCGGGCGACGGCCCGGGCCTCGGTCGAGACTTGCCGCGAGGCCGGGATCAAGACCGTGATGATCACCGGCGACCACCCGCTCACCGCCGCGGCCATCGCGCGCCGGCTCGGCATCCTCGAGGACGGCGGGGAGGTCATGCAGGGTTCGGAACTCGCCGCGCTGGGCGAGGAGGAATTCTCCCGCCGCGTCTCCGGCATCCGGGTCTACGCGCGCGTGGCTCCCGAGCAGAAGCTCCGGATCGTGACCGCGCTGCAGGCGCGCGGCGAGGTCGTCGCGATGACCGGCGACGGCGTCAACGACGCCCCGGCCCTGCGCCGCGCCGAGATCGGGGTCGCGATGGGGCTCTCCGGCACCGACGCCGCCAAAGAGGCCTCCGCGATGGTCCTCCTCGACGACGACTTCGCGACCATCGTCGCGGCGGTGCGCGAGGGGCGGCGGCTCTACGACAACATCCGTCGTTTCGTGAAGTACCAGCTGACGACCAATTCCGCCGAAGTCTGGATCGTCGCGGCGGCCCCGCTCTTGGGCCTGCCCATCCCGCTGTTGCCCATCCATATCCTCTGGGTGAACCTCCTGACCGACGGCCTCCCCGGACTGGCCCTGGCCGCGGAGCCCGCCGAGCGGGACGTCATGCGCCGCGGCCCGCGCCCTCCCGAGGAGGGCCTCTTCGCGCACGGCCTCGGCTTCTTCGCGGTCTGGGTCGGGGTGCTGATGGCCGTCCTGACGCTGGGCGCGCAGCTGTTCCTGGTCTCGCGGGGCGACGCCCACTGGCGCACGGTGATGTTCACGGTGCTCGTGTTCACGCAGATGGGGAACGTCCTCGCCGTCCGCTCCGAGCGCGAGTCGCTGTTCACCCAGGGCCTGGGCTCGAACCTCCCGCTGACCGGCGCGGTCGCGGGGATGGTCCTGCTCCAGCTGGCCGCGGTCTACGCCCCCCCGCTGCAGCGGGCGCTCAAGACCGAGGCGCTCGCGCCCGGCGAGCTGGCGCTCGCCGCCGGCCTCGCCGCCGCGCTTTTCGGGGCCGTCGAGGCCGAGAAGTGGCTCAAGCGGCGTCGGATTGCGCGCTCCGGAGGCATTCGCTAGAATCGCTGACGGACAACGGCTCTCCCGTCGAAGCGCCCGTATGCTGACCCCCTCCCTCCTCGCCTTGTCCCTGGCCGTCCCGGCCCTCGCCGGCGCCCCCCCGCCGGACGCCTCCAGCGTGACTCTGCGCCGCTGCTACGACTGGGCGCTCGGGCGCAGCGAGGACCTCAAAGTCCGGGCCGAGGACGTCGAGCAGGCGGACCAGCGCGCCCGCGGCGCGCTGGCCGGCGTCTACCCGCGCGTCGACTGGGAGTTCTCCGAGGTCTGGCAGGACCCCGCGGGCGTACGGCGCCTCGAGGCGCAGGGCTTCGGGGGCTTCGTGCAGAAGGAGCAGGCCGAGTCGCGCGTCAACGTCAACCAGGCGCTCTTCTCGGGCTTCAAGGAATTCACCGCGCTCAAGGGCTTTCGCAAAGAGAGCGAGCGGGACGCGCTCCGCGTGCGGCGGGCCAGGACGGAGCTCTTCGCCCGAGCCGCCGCCGCCTTCTACGGCGTGCTCGCCCGCGAGACCGAGGCCGCGAACACCGCCGAGGGCCTGCTTCTGGCCGAGGACCGGGTCCGGGAGCTCAAGGCCCTGGGCCGCCTAGGAAAGGCGCGGCCGAGCGAGGTCTACACCGCGGTGGCCCGCGCCGCGGCCCTGCGGGCGGCCCTCGTCCAGTCGCGGGCGCGCATCGCCTCGGCCCGAGAGGAGCTCTCCTTCATCACCGGCCAGGACCTGGCCCGCCGCCCCCTCTCCGACGCGCCCTCCGGCGCGCCCCCGCCGACGCTCGAAGAGGCGCTGGCCGCCGCCCGTCAGCGCTCCGACGTGCGGGCCCAGCGCGACGATGCGGCGGCCAACGAGCTGCGCGTCCGCTACGAGCTGGGCAACTATTGGCCGACCTTGGACCTGCTCGGCCGCTACCACACCCGCCGCGCGACCTTCATGCGCGAGATCGACTGGGACGCGGCGCTGACCTTGCGCCTGCCGGTCTTCCAGGGCGGCCGCGTGGACGCCGCGGTCAAGCGCGCCCGCTCCGCGCACCGTCAGTCGCTGTTGGCCCTGGAGGAGCTCGAGCGACGCGCCGCCTACGAGGCCCGCCGCCTCCACGGCGAGCTCACCAGCGCCCTCGAGGAGGCGCAGGCCCAGGAGGAGTCCGCCGACGCCGCCCGGAAGAGCTACGACTCGCTGCGCGAGGAGTACACGCTGGGCCTCGTGACGAACTTGGACGTCCTGCAGGCCTTGGACCTGCTGCAGGCCCAGCGCGGCGCGCGCGACGCGGCCCGCCTCGACGTCAAGCGCCACGTCGTCGAGCTCGGCGTCGCCACGGAGACCCTGCCGTGATCCTCTCGGACCTCTCCATCAAGCGGCCGGTGTTCGCGTGGATGCTGATGGCCGGCCTCCTGGTCTTCGGCGCCATCGGCTTCTCCCTCATCGGCCAGAGCCAGCTGCCGGACGTGGATTTCCCGGTGCTGACGGTGTCCGTGACCTGGGAAGGGGCCTCGCCCGAGGTGATGGAGACCGAGGTCGTCGACATCGTCGAGAACGCCGTGACCTCGGTCAAGGGCGTCAAGAAGACCTCCTCGGTGACCCGCCAGGGCCAGGCGATGATCACGCTCGAGTTCGACTTGAAGACGAACGTCGACGTGGCCCTCCAGGAAGTCCAGAGCAAGCTGTCGCAGGCCCAGATGCTCCTGCCCCGCGACATCGACCCGCCGGTCATCATGAAGTTCAACCCGGACGACCAGCCCTTCATGTGGATCTCGCTCTCGGGCGAGCGCCCCGAGCGCGAGCTCATGCAGTACGTCAAAGACGAGCTCAAGGACAAGTTCAAGACCATCCCGGGCGTCGGCGACATCTTCCTCGGCGGCTACCTCGAGCCCTCCGTGCGCGTCTGGCTCGACCCCGAGCGGATGCGGGCCCGGGAGATCACCGTCGACGACGTGCTGGGCGCGCTGCGCTCCGAGCACGCGGAGCGCCCCGCCGGGAACCTCGCCACCGACAAGAAGGAGTGGAACCTGCGCGTGATGGGCGAGGCGCAGTCCATCCCCGAGCTCTCGGACCTGGTGATCGGCGACCGCAGCGGCCGCCCCATCTACACGACGTTCCGCTTAAAAGACGTCGCCCGCATCGAGGACGGCCTCTCCGACCCGCGCGGCATCTCGCGCGTCGGCGGCCTGCCCGCGGTGGGGCTCGGCATCCTCAAGCAGCGCAACGCGAACGCGGTGGAGGTGGGCCGCGCCGTGGCCGCGCGCGTCGCGGGCCTGCAGAAGACGCTGCCGCACGGGA
>SCTT01000266.1 GCA_004322435.1 bacterium | reverse complement strand
TCCCGGCGAGGACCTCGGGGGGGCACCTGTCCTTGGGATACTGGCACATCCCCACCATCCGCTTCCCGATGAAGAACATGTCCAGGAGCGCCTCGTAATAGACGACCTCGTCGAACTCCCGATGCGGGCCGACCTGCCAGGACACGTCTCCCGCCGCCCGCAACGCGGTGAAACCGTCCCTTAGGGCGGATTCGTAGGCGTCCTGGAGGAACCCCAGCATCTTCTCCGTGCGCCAATGTTCGCCGTCGAGATAGTCCTGGGCGCTGGTCAGGACGAGGCGGCCCGCCTGCTCCTCCCGGGCGCAGGCTACGCCCGCCTCCCCGAGTCCGGCGCGGACGGCTGCGACGGCGGCTTCGTCGCCGACGAACACGCAGCGCTCGCCGCGCTCAAGGCCGAGCGCCAAGAATGGGGCGGTGATCCGCCTCTGCTCCTCCGCCGAACTGAAGACCAGGCAGCAGTGGTCGCCGTGAGAGAGCTCGGGCAGGGCTGTCCGTACCGGGGAAGGCTGCATCGATATGCGTAATTATACGGACGGCGCGTAAAATTTCAATACCGGATGTCGCCATCCGGAATGGCGGAGGTCACGCGTCGAGCGTGTTCGTCCAGGGGCCGGCGTTGACGACCTCTTTAAACCCCTTGGCGGCGAGGATGCCGCGGGCGACGGCGCTGCGGGTGCCGGACGCGCAGCAGACCACGACCGGCTTGGCGGCGTCGAGCTCCCCGGCGCGGCGCGCGAGCTGGTCGAGCGGGATGTTGAGGCTGCCCGGGCGCGCGCCCGCGGCGAACTCGGCCGGCGAGCGCACGTCGACGACCACGCCCCCGCGGCGGATGAGCTCGGGGAGGCGGCGCCTCACGGCCCGGAATTTGAGGAAGCGCCAGGCGAACCAGGCGGCGACGGCCGCCGGCGCCAGCCAGGGGCGCAGGGCCTCCCAGTCCATCAGGCCGCCTCGGCGGTGACCTCGAAGGCGGGGGGCGCCGTCAGGTGCTTTTTCACCGTGCAGAGGTTCGCGGTGGAGATGACGCTCTCCCGGTACTTCTCGGGGAAGCCCTTCGGGAGCTTGATGCGCAGCGAGACCTTCGAGACCTTGTGCGCCGCCTCGTCCCACTCGGCGCTCTGGAGGATTTCCAACCCCTCCGTGGGGATCTCCCGCTTCTTGCAGAAGCTCAGCACGAAGATGCCCGCGCAGGTGCCCAGCGCGGCCAAGAAGAGGTCGAAGGGCGCGGGCGCGCTCCCGTCCCCCCCGGCCTCCCGGGGCTGGTCGGTCATCACGACGCGGCCGTCGAACTCGGCGGCGACCTTCTTGTTGCCCGGGAAGGTGATCTTCATGTCCATGGCGGCCTCCGGACGGCTGTCCTTTAGATGCGCGGGGGGGGAGAAAGGATTCGGAGGACGTGATGAAACGAACCTGCCGTCCGTTATATATCATGCCCGGACCCGTCAGGAGCCCCGATGACCACCCTGCCCCTCCTCCTTGCCCTCGCCGCCGCCGCGTCCGCACAGTCGAGCGTCCCCTACTCCGGCCACGGCGCCGCCAGCGTCTCGAAGGAGGTGCTCGAGCGCTTCGCGCCGAAACCCGTCCCCGACGAGCTGGCGCGGACCATCCAGGCGATGCTCGACGTCCGCTCCCCCGGGATGGGGGAGCTTTCGCCGGACGGCAAGACCCTCTTCTTCGGCTGGCGCGTGACCGGCGTCCCGCAGGTCTGGCGCCTGGGCGCGCCGATGACGTTTCCGACGCAGCTGACCGCCGGGCAGGACCCGACGAGCATCGCGGCCGTGACGCCCGACGGGAAGACGCTCATCCTCTCCCGCGACCGGAAGGGCGAGGAGAACCCCGGGCTCTACCTCCAGGACCCCAGCGGCGGCGCGCTGCGTGTCCTCCAGCACAAGCCGGGCGTCCAGACCTTCCTGCAGTTCGTGAGCGCCGACGGGCGCTGGGCCTACTACCGCTCGAACGACAAGAAGCCCGACTCCTACGCGCTCTACCGCTACGACCTGGCGGCGGGCCGGGCGGAGGAGGTGTTCTCCCAGGACGGCATCTGGTACATCGCGGACCACAGGCCCGGCAAGCTCCTGCTCGGCCGCTCGGTCGGGTCGAACATGGACGAGTATTTCGAGCTCGACGAGGCCTCGAAGGCCTTGACCCCGCTTTTCGGCCAGGGCGAGCGCGAGGACTATTCCGCGGCTTACGGCGCCGCCGCAGGGGAGATCCTGGTCCTCACCCCTCATTTCGGGAACTTCCGCCGCCTCTACTCCTGGTCCGCCGGCAGCTTCACCGCCCTCACGCCTGAGCTGGGCTGGGACGTGTCTGGCTTCTCCATCGACGAGGCGCGCCTGCGCGTGGTCTACCAGGTCAACGAGGCCGGCTTCACGCGTCCCCGCGCCCTCGACGCGCGGACCCGCAAGGCCCTGGCCGTCCCGGGCCTGCCTAAGGACGCGGTCCACGTCTATTGGGGCTCGGCCACGCCCGACGGCCGCTTCATCACTTTGGGCGTCGACGACGGCATTTCGCCCTTCCAGAGCTACGTGCTCGACTGGAAGACCGGGACCACGGTCCGCTGGCACGTCGGGAGCGCGCCGGAGGCGGACCTGGCCCGCTTCGTCCCGGCCAAGCTCGAGACCTACCCGGCCCGCGACGGCACGCCCATCCCGGTCCTGGTGCGCGAGCCCAAGACCTGCGCCAAGCCCTGCCCGGTGCTCGTGAGCTTCCACGGCGGCCCGGAGGGGCAGTCGCAACCCGGGTTCGCGCCCACCGACCAGCTCTATCTGGACGCGGGCTTCGTCCTCGTCGAGCCCAACGTGCGCGGCTCGGAGGGCTACGGCAAGGCGTGGCTCCACTCCGACGACGGCCCCAAGCGCCTGGCCGTCATCACGGACATCGAGGATGCCGCCGCCTGGGCGCGCAAGCGCTTCGCCGCGGACGGGGCGGTCCCCAAGGTCGGCGTGATGGGCGGCAGCTACGGCGGCTACTCGACCTTGATGGCGATGACCTACTTCGCCGGGGCCTTCGACGCGGGCGCAGAGGTCGTGGGCATGTCGAGCCTCGTCACCTTCCTTAAGAACACCGCGCCTTACCGCCGCATCCTGCGGGAGAGCGAGTACGGGTCCCTCGACAGGGATATGGATGCCCTCGTAAAGCTCTCGCCATCGACCTATCTCGAGCGCCTGAAGGGCCCGCTGCTGCTCGTCCAGGGGGCCAGCGACCCGCGGGTGCCCGTCGGCGAGGCCCTGCAGTTCCACGAGGCCCTCAAGGCCCGCGGCGTCGAGTCCGAGATGCTCGTCTTTCCGGACGAGGGCCACGGGGCGCAGAAGCGGGAGAACAAGGTCTACGAACTGGGGGCCATCCTGCGCTTCTTCCAGAAGCACCTGCAGGGGAAGGGCTAGGGGGTTTTCGGGGGCCGACGCAACCCGACTCCCGCGTCTGAGGCGGAGGTCGGGCGCGTTAGGTACGGACGGCTACTGGTGTCCCAGGACCGCGGCCAGTTGCGAGAAGTCCACGTCCATGCTGTTGAACCGGTCCTGGAGGACGTCGAGCTCCGGGCTCGCCTCGCGGGTCCGCTTCCCAGCCGAACGCTTGTTCCCGTGGCCGTTGGATTTTCTTTTCGCCATATGCCACCCCGTTACTTCGCAGTATAGACCCCGTCTCGGTCCCGCGCCAGGGGAAATTTTCTACAGTCTTCCGACGAGGCCATCATGCTCTTGACGACAGCGCTCCTGGTGTTTTCGGCGGCGGCCGCCGAGACGGTCCCGGCCGACCTCGCGGCGGCCTTCCGCGTACCGGCCTGCTCGACCGCGGCCGCGGCCGGCTGGCCCGGCTTCGACGACCCGTGGCTCAAGGGCCGGGCGCCCAAGGCCTGGACGGTGCAGGACGCCCTCGCGCGGTGGGAACCGGCTCCTTCGACGCCGTCGTTCAAGCGCGTGCTCGTCGACGTCGACGCGAGCGGCAAATCGTCCGCGAAGCCCGCGCTGTCATTGTTCGGGATGCTCGCCTCCGGCAAGACGCCGAAGGCGGGGGAGTGGCTCGACGAGTCCCTCGCCTACGCGCGCGTGCGCGGCGACTACGCGCTCGGGAAGGCGGGGACGGTGGCGGTGTCCGGCCGGGGCGAGTGCGCCTTGGGCGTCGTCGAGCACAACGCGCGTCAGGCGTGCGGGGGCGGCCCCGAAGCCGCCTGCCGCCGCGCGACGCTGCACCTCGACTGCGGCGTCAAAGACGGCGTGCAGCTGCTCGTCACGGCGACGACGCCCGGCTACCCGGTGCGCGGCGCCCCGGCGGGGAAGGCCGCCGAGGCTCTCGCGCAGTTCAAGGTTTTCCTGTGCACCCTGGAGTCGAAGGGCCGTTAGCTCAGCGGTAGAGCGTCCGCCTTACACGCGGTAGGTCGGGGGTTCGAATCCCTCACGGCCCACTCCTAGACACCCGGCAGGCGCACGGCGGTCATCCAGAAGGCCTCGATGGCGTCGGCCACCTTGTAGAGCCCCGCGAGCCCCGCGGGTTTGGTGATGTAGCAGTTCGCCCCCAGGCCGTACGTCTCCGCGACGTCGGCCTCCGCGCCGGAGGTGGTCAGGACCAGCACGGGGATGCGCTTGAACGCCTCGTCGCGCTTGAGCGCGCGCAGGAGCTGCCGCCCGTCCATCACCGGCATGTTGAGGTCGAGCAGGATCAGGTCGGGGTCCGGGGCGCCCGAGTAAGGGCCCTCCTTGCGCAGGATGGACAGCGCCTGCTCGCCGTTTCCGGCCGAGTCGAGGCGGAGCGGGCGGGCGGCGCGCTCGAGCGCCCCGCGCATCAGCTCCAGGTCCTCGGCGTCGTCATCGACGAGCAGGATGTTGAGGGGCCGCCGCGGCATCGAGCCTCGCCTCCTGCCCGGGGAGGCTGAAGAAAAAGCGGGCTCCGAGGCCCGGCTGCGACTCGACCCAGATGCGGCCGCCGCGCCTTTCGACGATCTTCTTACAGACCGCCAGGCCGATGCCGGTGCCGGGATACTCGGCGCGGGAATGCAGCCGCTTGAACATGACGAAGAGCTGCCCCGCGTGGCGGGGCTCGATCCCGATGCCGTTGTCCTGCACGCAGAAGACCCAGTCGCGGCCGTCCCGCCGGGCCGACACGTGGATGCGCGGCGGGGCCGCGCCGCGGAACTTGAGGGCGTTGCCGACGAGGTTCTGGAGCAGCTGCGACATCTGGGACGGGACGGCGACGACGGACGGCAGCGGCCCGCAGGCGATGACGGCCCCGCTCTCGCGGATGGAGACGTCGAGGTCGTCGACGACGCGCTTGAGCACGGCCGCGACGTCGACCAGCTCCGGCGGGTCGGCCCGCGCGGTCACCTGCGAGTAGTGCAGGATGGAGTCGATCAGGGCCGTCATCCGCGCGGCGCCGTCGACGACGCGCTCCATCAGCCGGCGGGCCTCGGGGTCGAGCCGGCCCTCCAGATGCCGCGCCAGCAGGTCGGTGAAGCTGGCGACCTTGCGCAGCGGCTCTTTGAGGTCGTGGGAGGCCGCGTTCGCGAACTGCGCGAGGTCGGCGTTCGAGCGGGCCAGCTCCTCGGTGCGCTCGACGACCTTGGCCTCGAAGGTCCGGTTGGCCTCCTCGAGGCGGGCTTGGCGGGCGGCGATGGCCCGCATCTCGTCGAGGCCCTGGCTGATGGAGAGGAGCAGGAAGGCGTCCTCGAAGGCGACCCAGGCCGTGTGCTCGAGGAAGCGCCAGGGCTGCACCACCGCGACCCCGTAGACCGATTGCGGCCAGTAGACGCCGCGGAGGCCGTGGTCGAGCGCCACGAGCGCGCTCGCCGTGGCCAGCACGCGCCAGTCGCGGTAGAAGGCCAGGAAGGCCAGCGAGCCGAACACGTGGAAGTGGGTCTCGATGCGCCCGCCGGTCAGGTGGATGAGCAGCGCCGACGTCAGCATCTGACCGACGGCGATTGCCTGGCGGGTGGAAGGCAGGCCGGGCCGGGTCAGGGCCAGCAGCACCGGGAACCCCGTGATGGCGCCGCCGAGCAGGACGGCGGCGTAGACGTGAAGGTGGACTTGGCTGACGGTGCCGGCCCAAGCGCGCGGGGACAGCCAGAGGGCGAGAGCGACCCCGAACAGCCACTGCGCGCTCATCAGGCCCGCGAACATGCGGTCGGTGCGCCCGACGAGGGCCGCGTGCTGGCCTTCGAAGAGCTCGGCGGCGCGGCGTCTTAAAGCCGCGCTATCGCCTTGGTCCGGTCCCAAGTCTTCCATAAAGGGGGGTCTTCGCGCGCCGGGGCTCCCGGCCCGCGGAGCGCGCAGCCGAACACCCGGCTGCGCGCCCCCGGGGCGGGGCCCTCCGCGAGGAGGGCGACCACGGCGTCGCGAGCCGCGTTGTCCCCGAAGTGGCCGCGGGCGCCCGTGATCCCGCCTGAGAACCTGAGGGTCCCGCCCGCGCCGTAGAGCAGCACCTGGCCGGAGGTCTCGGCGCCGAAGCGCCCGGCCTCGGCGGCGTCCTCGTCGCCGACCGCCTCGACGCCCGGGATGGCCGCGGCCGCGTCCCAGAGGTCCGTCCGCTCCCAGCCGGCGGGGGCGCCGCTCGGCTTCAAGAACACCGCGTACGCGCGGACCTTCCCGCCGCCGCGGGCCATCGCCCAGGCCAAGCTGTCCAGGCTGGCCCGGGTGCAGGGGCAGCGCGGATGGGCGAACAGGAGCAAGGTGCTCCGTTGGGGGTCCCGCGCCAGGCGGCTGCCGGCGGGCCAGCGCGCCGGAGGGACGCCGGGCGACCCCGCGGCGGCCTGGTGGCGGACTAGGACGCCGAGGCCGGCCGCGCAGAAGCCCAGCCAGAGCGCTCCCGAAGCGAGGACCGACAGACGTCGCAGGCCGTGGTCATCCATGGGCGCTTCGTTTCAGGGTATTTACGGACCGGGGGGGTTTCCAGGGGGCCGATGTAACCGGGCGTCAGGCGCGTCCGAGACACCCATCACTAGGCCCTAAGGGAGGACTCCGGCCGGGTCCCTCGGCCCTTGGCGAGCCGCGCCCGCGTGCTATCATTCCGGTATGCCCGAGTTTCCCAGACGCATCGCGCTCAAGAAGCACAAGTGCCCCACCTGCGGCGACGACCTCGGGGAACCCGTCGTCAGCACCGTCGACGCGACCATCCGCGTGGTCTGCCGCAAGGACGTCTGCACCTACACCGTCGACCTCGGCTGGCTCGGCGACCTCAAGCCCAGCAACAACTAGACGCCGTAGCTGACCAGGTAGTCCTTCTTGCGCTCGAGCCACGCGCGCGCCTCGGGGTCCTTGTCCGTCCCGAGGATGCCGGCGACGTTGCGCGCGAACGAGAGCCCCGTGGAGTCCGGGTCGAGGCAGTCGACCACCACCGGCGGCGCCTCCGTGCCCTCCGGGGCGTTGTCGGGCAGGGACCCCTCCTCGCCGAGCACGCACACCCGCGGCCGCCCGGGATGGTTCGGGTTCGAGCGCACGACCACCCCCCGGCGCCCGTCGTCTAAGGCCACGAGCGAGCCGACCGGGTAGAGCCCCGCCATCCGGGTCAGGAGCTTGGCCACCGCGCCGTCGGCCGACGCCCCGCTCCGGCGCAGGATGTGGCGCAGCACCCGGTCGGGGCGGTGCTGCCGCCAATAGCGCCGGTCGCTGAACTGGGCCAGGTCGTAGACGTCGGCCGTGTGGAGGATCTTCTGGAAGACGTCGGCCCGGTAGCCGTCCGGGTGCGCCGCGCGCGGGTCGTCGTGGTGGCGGCCGGCGAGGACGGCGAGCTGGGGGGGGATGTCCCCGCAGCGCGCGAGCAGCAAGAACCCCCAGGAGGCGTGCTGGTGGACGACCGAGCGCTCGAAGAGCGAGAGCGGCGCGTGGTTCTTGGACCAGTCCGGCGGGATGATGCAGCGCCCCATGTCGTGAAGGAACGCGGCCGCGCAGAGGGTCTGAAGCTGGCCCGAATTCAAGCCATGC
Organism: bacterium; assembly: GCA_004322435.1. GTDB lineage: Bacteria > Elusimicrobiota > Elusimicrobia > UBA1565 > UBA1565 > SCTT01. The sequence goes on along the minus strand of SCTT01000266.1, from coordinate 5,361 downwards.
AGCTCGCCCAGCGCGCAGCAGTGCATCGCGACGTTGACCGCGTGGCCCACGTGCGGGTCCGGGGCGGCGCCCAGGCGCGCGACCAGCGGCAGAGGGTCCCAGCCCTTGGTGCGCACCGTCGCCATCAGGTCGTCGGCGACGCGGTAAAGGGGCTTGAGGTCGGCCGAGGGCGTCTTGAAGAGCTGGACCTGCACCTCCTGGACCACCCCGCAGGCCCGCTCGTACCAGTCGAGCAGGGTCTTCTTGCGCGTGAGCCGCGACTTGCTCTCGAGGTCGTCGACCTCGGCCTCGACGACGTGCATGTGCCCGACGCCGGCCCGTTGGATGACCTCCGAGGGAGGGTCCGCGGCGTTCTTCTTGGACTCGTCGTTGAGCGAGACGAAGAACTTGAGCAGGTCGTCCCGTCCGACGCCCTTCTCGATCGTGAGGTACTTCACGCGGCAGCGCGAGAAGCGCTCGACGAGCATCTCGTTCTTCTGGGTCTCCTCGAGGCTCATCGCGCCCTCGATGTAGAGGATCGACTCCATGAAGCCGTAACCGACGTCGTCTTGCTCCTCGAGGAGCTTCGCGAGGCCTCCGTGGAGCGTGGTCAGCGTCTCGGTGACGCTGGCGTGGGTGGGAGGGTAGAGACGCACGTTCGTGAAGGCGAAATTCATCAGGCGCAGGCATTCGACGAACTGCTTCCAGCGTTCGAGGCCCGCCCGGGACTGCCTAGCCTTTCTTGCCATGGAGGTCCTTGCGCACTTCGGCGAGGGAGTGGAGGGCCGCCTCGCGCAGGTCCTTGGGCTTGCCGGTGAACCGCCCGAGGAGGCCTTTGAGCCATTCGACGAAGGTCTGCTTGGTGATCGACAGGAGGAACGCCTCGACCTCCGGGGTCGGGCACCGTCCCAGGGAGATGGCGACGGCGACGCGGGTCTCGTAGCTGTCGTTGGCCTGGTATGCGTCGAGGAGGAGCCGGTCGGCGCCGGCGTTCACGATCAAAGACAGCGTCTGGGCGGCGAGCCGGGCCTCCTCCGGGTGCGCGCCCGAGGAGATGGCCGCCGCCAGCGCGACCGCCGACTTGGGGCCACCCGCCTTGCCGAGGACGCGGATGGCCGCCGCCCGGACCTTCGCGTGGCCGTGGACGATGAGCGGCGCGGCGCGGTCGGGGAGGTTGGGGCCCCCGACCTCGTCGATGACGGCCAACGCCTGGAGGACGACGAAATAGTCCTCGTCCTTGAGCGCCTCGGCGAGGGCTCCGGCGCCGAGGTGGCGCGCGAGCTGCGCCAACATGGACCCCAGGCCTTTCTGCGCGGCCTTGTCGGAGACGCGGCGCATCTCGTCGACCAGCAGCGGCATCACCCCGGGCCCGCAGGACTGCAGGAAGTCCCGCAGCTCCGAGAGCACGTTCGCCCGCTCCAGGTTCTCCGCCAGGCGGCCGACGGCCGCGGACGCGACGGCCGGGGTCGCCAGCATGTGCTCGACGTCGGGCTGCAGCGCGGACAGATACGAGCCCCACTGCGGGTCCGCGCCGCGCTCCTTCCAGAGACGGTATTCGGCCAGCAGGGGTCCGAGCCGGCCGCCGCGGGCCATGTCCGTGAGCAGGCGCTTGTAGGCCTGCAGCGCGAAGCGGGGCTGTCGCTCGCCGACCGGCTTGTCGAGCAGGGCGTGGACGGCCGTGAGCGCGTGTTCGGCCGAGGCGGAGGCGTCGTGCGTGTGGTGCTCGGCCAGCGCGGCGCGCTCGGCCTTGTCCGTCAGCGCCAGCGCCGAGACGAGCAGGCTGCGCGTCCACTTGGTCCGCCCGGAGAGCTCCGCCCGGAAGGCGTCCCAGCGGGCCCGCACGCGCGGGTCGTAGAGCGCCCAGGGCATCTGCGCCTCGAAGTCCTCGACGGCCAGCTCACCGGCCAGCGCCTGGTCGAAGACCGCGGAGAGCTGCTCGGCCTCCCGGCTCGTCAACAGCTCGTTGCGGCGCAGCAGGATGTGCAGGAAGTCCGGCAGCGTGTCCGCCCGCTCGAGGGCCTGCAGCTCCTCCTCCGAGAGCTGGCCCGGGCGCGCGACCGACTCCTCCTGCTCGCCCGTGACGACGAAGCTCATGATGCTGATCAGCTGGAGGCCGTCGATGCGCACGTCCTGGACGGCCTTCTGCAAATCCGAGAGCGAGCGCTTCTCGTCGGGCTTCCAGGTCAAGAGGCGCATCAGCTGCTCGAGGCCGTCGGTCGACACGCGCGAGGTCAAGATGACGTTGCCGATGCCGAGCGTATGGAGCGAGACGGCGAACGACACCACGTCGGAGTTCTCGGTGAGGGGCTCCTCCTCGAAGAGGACCTGCTTGGCCTTGACGTCGAGCTGGATGTTCGGCTCCTCGCCGACCGCGGCCAGCAGCAGCCCCCGGACGCGCTCGACCATCTGCGGGATCAGCGTGTGGCCGTGGGCGTAGAGGATGATGGTGCGCGAGGACTTCACCATCGAGGCCAAGAACGTCTCGACGGCCTCGCGGCGCTTGCGGGTGAGCAGGTCCGAACGGGTCGCGTCCGCCACGTCCCGAGTTTAACGGGGCCCCTCCTTTTAAGCAAGGCGCGCGCGTCGCCCCGGCAGTTGATAGAATCCCGCCATGGCCCACACCGCCCGCATCCTCGCCTGCGACGTCGTCTCCGTGCCGCCGACGGACTCCGTGCTCGCCGCCTGCCGCCTGATGCGTGAGAAGCGGGTCGGCTGCGTGCTCGTCGCCGACGCCGGCCGCCTCGTGGGAGTGTTCACCGAGCGGGACCTCCTGACCCGCGTCGTCCCGGCCGAGCTCCCCGCGGCTTCCACCCCGGTCGGGGACGTGATGACGAAAGACGTCCGCTCCGTCGGGGCCGACGAGCCCGTCGAGCGCGTCTTCGAGCTGCTCTCCGAGCGCCGCTTCCGCCACGTCCCCATCGTCGAGGGCGGGCGGCCGGTCGGCATCGCGAGCCTGTCGGACTTCGCGGGCGTGCTGCGGGAGGTCTTCTCCGAGGAGAAATACCTGCGCTACTTCGTCGACTACTGCGAAGCCCGCCCCGCGAGCCGCTGAGATGCGCGCCCTCCTGCTCGCGGCCGCCCTCGCCGCCCCCGCCGCCGCCTCCGAGGGCTGGCTGACCGATCTGGCCGCCGCGCGCAAGGCGGCCGCCGAGGCCCGCAAGCCCATCCTCGTGGACTTCCAGGCCGTCTGGTGCTACTCGTGCTACTACATGGAGGAGAACGTCCTCTCGAAGGACGCCTTCAAGAAGGCCGCCGAGGGCCTGGTGCTCGTCAAGCTCGACGTGGACACACCCGAGGGCGGCGCGCTCAAGAAGCGGCTGCGCGTGGGCTTCTTGCCCTCCTACGTGCTGATGGACGCCTCCGAGCGGGAGCTCGGGCGCGTGATCGGGGAGCAGACCGAGCCCGACTTCCTGGCGAAGCTCAAGGCGCTGACGACCGGCGCCGCGGCGACCCCCGCCGAGCGCCTGACCGCGGCCCTCGACTCGAACGACCTCGCCGCCGCCGTGCGCGTGCGCCGGACGCTCGCGAAGGGCTCGCCGGCGGGCGTCGAGTGGGAGCGCGCGTCGGCCCGGCTGGACCTCGCGCGGGCCGTGCACGCCAAGCGCCACGGCGCTGCCCTGGAGGCCTTCGGGTCGCTGATGCGCCTGGGCGGCGGCTGCGAGCTGCCGTACCACCTCGCGCGGGCGGAGGACGCGCTCGCCGCGGCGGACGCCGGCCGGCGCACCGCGGCGCTCGAGGCCGCGCGCGCCGCGCTCGTCCCGCTGGCCGAGGAGCGCTGGTTCGGGGCTCCGGGATTGCGCTGCGCGGACGGCCGGTCGCTCTTCGAGGCGGTGGCCGAGGTCTACGACGGCCTAGGGCTCAAGGCCGAACGGCAGGCGTTCGTCGGCCGCGTCGCCGACGAGCTGGCCAAGCGCCTCGCGGCCGCGGGCGCGGGCAGCGACCGCAACCTCGACGACGACGCCCGCTTCGCGTTCCAGCTGGCCGGGCGCTCCGCGGACCTCGAGGCGCACCTGCGCAAGCTGCTCGAGGCCTATCCGTCGGACTACGTCTACGCCGCGCGCCTGGCGCGCTTCTTGGGGGAGGCCGGGCGCTCGGCCGAGGCCCTCCCCCTCTCGGAGAAGGCCTACAACCTGAGCTACGGGGCCAACCGGCCGGGCGTGGCGAAGCTCCGCGCCGAACTGCTCGCGGCCGCCGGCGACGCGGCGACGGCGAAGGCCCTGCTGCGCCTCGAGCTCAAGGTCGCCCGGGCGCGCTTCCCCGACGCGGCGCCGCCGCTCGCGGCGCTCCTTAAGAAGCTCGGCGGATGAGCCGGGGCTGGACCGTCTACATCCTGCGCTGCGCCGACGGGACGCTCTACACCGGCGTGACGACCGACCTGCCGCGCCGCCTCGCCCAGCACAACGCGGGCTCCGCCTCGGCCTGCACGCGCGTGCGCCGGCCGGTGGCCCTCGCCTGGAAGCGGACGCGGTTCACGCGCTCGGCCGCGCTCAAGCGCGAGGCGGCGATCAAAAGGCTCCCGCGTGTAAAAAAATTGGCCCTGGTCGCGCGTGGGTCTTGACGCCAAGAGGTAGCGGGTTTATAAACAGTAGGGACGAGAATCGACGAACGAGGGAGAGTATGCCGAAGACCCGCAAGCCCGCCGCCAAGAAAGCCGGACCCGCTCCCTCGATGGACGCGCTCAAACGCCTGATGGGCTCGGGGGAGGAGCCCGACGTTCGGGTCTTAAAGCGCGGCGCCAAGTCCAAAGACGACGACGGCCCGACCGACCCCGCGCTCAAGCGGATCTTCGAGGACGCGCAGAAGACCCAGCTCGGGAGCGCGATGGGCATCAAGTGGCTGGACGTCGACTGCCCGCACTGCGGCGAGAGCTTCGAGGTCCGCGTCGACGCGTCGCAGGAAGGCCAGGAGGTCGTGCAGGACTGCGCCTCCTGCTCCGCCTCGGTGACGCTCGCCGTCGAGGTCGAGGACGGCGTGCTCTCGGTCAACGCCTACCAGTAGCCGGTCACTCCGGCGTGGGATTCGGGAAATCCGCGGGGGGCAGGACGGGCTTTTCGGGCGCGGCGGCCTTGGGCTTGGGCGCCTCGGCGGCCTTCGGCGCGGCGGGCTTCGACAGGTCCGGCCCCACGTAGCGCGTCTCGCTCAAAGTGTAGCGCCCGCCGAGGTCCACGCGGCGGGCGGCCAGGCGCAGCGCGCGCTCGAGCTTCGCGGTGCGCACCTGCTGGCCGCGGGCGACGGTGAGGGAGAGAAACCCGTCCTCGAAGTCGAACGCCGCGGAGCTCACGCCTTCGACCTCCAGGAAGCCCTCGACGACCGCGCGCGTGCAGGCGTTGCACAGCACCCCGCCGACGGCGAGGCGCCAGCGTCCCTCGCGCAGGACGGAGG